>CAXBOL010000049.1:0-12698 GCA_963977295.1 uncultured Opitutaceae bacterium | reverse complement strand
TTTGTCCTCGAGGAAGACAGCTCGGTGGGATACCGTGCGACGTCTACATTGGCTGGCTCACGTCTGCGCACGCCGTTGCGTGACGTCGCCTCCGCAATTCAAGTTATTACCCAAGAATTCTTGGAGGACACCGGCGCTACTGATACGGCGGAGTTGCTGTCTTACACGCTGAACACCGAAGTGGGTGGAGCGCAGGGAAATTTTGCTGGTGGGGGTTCCGATACGGGAGGCAATCGAGCCGATCAAAATGAGTCGCGCATTAACCCTCAGTTTAATCAGCGGATGCGGGGATTAGGTTCGGCCACCCTCACCCGTGACTTCTTTCTCACCAGTATCCCGATGGATACTTACAATTCCAAGCAGGTCACCATCAATCGGGGACCGAATTCGATTCTCTTTGGCGTGGGGTCTCCCGCGGGTATCGTGGATAATGCTCTCAGCAAAGCCACGTTGGCGCAGAATTCAGGTTCTGTTTCCGCCCGGGTTGGTTCGAATGGGAGCTTTCGAGCCACCGTGGATTGGAACCAGGTTCTCATTCCCGATCGGATGGCACTCCGGGTCGCCGGCTTGAAGGAGGAATTGAAGTACAAGCAGAATCCTGCTTATGATAAGGACCAGCGGATTTATGCTGCGGTTAAAGGCGTTCTCTTCAAAAACGAAGGATCGGACTTTTTGGATGAGACCGTGATTCGAGCTAACTTTGAGCTCGGTGGGATGGAAAGTAATCCACCGATGGTGATCCCGCCGCGCAGCCTGTTCCACAATTGGTGGACTACTTTGCCGAGCAACTATTTCGAGCCCTATACGGGGCAGACGATCCCGGCCATATTCACGGACAATTTTGTATCTCAACACACGGTAGACATTGCTACGGCGCCGAATGGGACGATCAACACCGCGACCACGCCAACCCTCGCGTGGACCACGGTGTTCGACCAAGGTGCCTTGGTCTTTCAAAATCCGGACGATCAGGTGCCCAATGCGGGTTCGGTCTCCTACCCGAATGCTAACGGCCTGCAGGGGCGGTTAACTTTTTATCCGGGAGCAAAACGATATGAATGGTTTTCAACCCAAGGGGCTGAGGGGCAAAATTATGCGACGGGATTCCAGTATCCGGTTATTCAAGACCGGAATGTCTTTGATTACGAAAATCAGTTATTTTCCGGAAATACTTCCCTGATCGAACGAGATTTTGAAACCTACAATGTTGCGCTCGAACAGCTCTTCTTTAAGAAGCGCAATGCGGGTATTGAGATTGCTTACGATAGTCAGGAATGGACTCCGCAGTGGCGGATGCCCGTGGACGATTCCCTGGTGTCAATCTATTCCAACGCAGATATCGCGATCGATATTTCGGAAAAACTGGGCAACGGGGACCCGAATCCCAACCTCGGACGACCCTATGTCAGAATGTATGATTTTGGAGGATACTCACGTCAGCAAGTTGAACGGGAAGCTGCCCGCGCCACGGCGTTTTACGAATTTGATTTTGAAGACGTGATGGATAGCAGTCTTGGAAAGATTCTGGGTTCCCATACGGTCACCGGATTTTACGGCACACAGAGCTCGACTTCGGACTTTCGTCGTTATCGAGCTTCATGGGGTACTGACGAAGTGGACCGCACGACTGCCTTTTCAGGTCGACATTTTTTCCGACCGTGATCGGGATTGCCTATGTCGGCCCCAGTGCCCTGACCGCTTCAGGACCTGAGCAGGTGCGTATCAGTCCTGTGAATGTGGCGGTGCCAAACGAGGGGGACGTGTTTAACCTTTGGTATCAGGGACCAACCGGCCGCGCTCGGATCGATGATTCGATCAAGAATAACAACTTCTACGTCGATCACATCAATTTCACGGGCAACAAGACGAAAAATGAAATCGATTCTCAGGCGGTGACGGTGCAGAGCCGCTTTCTGGATGGTCATCTGGTAAGTCTGCTCGGTTGGAGGACTGATGAAGCGACGAGCTTCGAGCGTCTGACTGCAGAGCAGATCAACGATTTGACGGGTAGCACGAGCCCGTATCTGGATGACGGAAACTTCAAGCCGGAGAATTATATCCTGCAAGATACTCCGAGTTCAGTGGAAGAGGGCGACACCTTTACCGGTAGCGTGGTTGCTCACGTGCCTGGCGAGTGGACCGAAAGTCTCCCCTTGGCTCCGCGATTCAGCTTCCATTGGGGAGAATCCGAGAACTTTTCCCCAGCCGGTTTACGACGTGATGTTTTTTTAAATGTGCTAAGTCCCCCCACCGGGGAAACGAGTGAATATGGCTTCTCCGTCGAATTGGCGAAGAAGCATTTCATCCGCTTCAATTGGTTTGAAACCGCGTCAGCTGGCGCCAACTCGGGTCTTAATGCGGCGTTGGTCTCCAACCGCCAAGCTTATCGTTTGGAACGTATGGTGGCGGAGCCGCAAAACACAGGCTGGACGTTCGCGGAAAATAAGGCAGCGATGACTGCTGGTTTGGACGGGGTTGATCCGATTCCGAATATCAATTCCTACGCGGAGCTGGAATCGGCGATCATTGGACTTCTTCCGGCTGAATTACAGAGTCAGTATAATTATCGCGTCGTAAATCAGAACGGGAATTACACGGTTGAAAGCCAATCCTTCGGGGGCCAAGTGGCTACGGCATCTGTTCTAGCAAAAGGATTTGAAATCGATCTAGTCTCGAATCCCACCCCCAATTGGCGGATCTCAGTTAATGTGGGTAAGCAAGAAACGGTGCAATCCGACAGTGCGCCGCTTGCGAGCCAACTTGCGAACACCGTGTTGAGCAATATCGAGTCCACCGGTCTGCGCGATTTGCGAGTTTCACCGACGTTCGGCGCAAATGAAACGGTCTTCGGCGAATACAATCGCCTCGTGTTAGTGCCCTTAAACGGTGTGCTGGCGAAAGATGGCACGACGTCGATTGAGCAACGGAAATGGCGTGCGAATTTTGTTACCAATTACCGCTTTAGTCGTGATTCCTTTCTCAAGGGATTCTCCGTCGGTGGTGCGATTCGTTGGCAAGATAAAGTCGGCATCGGCTACGGCCAACTTTACACAGACGAAGCGGGTATCGTGCCTGATCTCAACAATCCGTTTTTCGCTCCCAGTTCTTGGAATGGCGACGTCTGGACATCTTATGAGCGTAAACTCTCGGAGCGCATCAATTGGCGGATCCAGTTGAATGTTCGGAACCTCATTGGTGAGGATAATGATATTCCAGTGCGGGCCAACCCCGATGGATCCATTGCGGTCATCCGGATCCCGAATGAAAGAACTTGGTTCATTACCAACACCTTCGAGTTCTAGCTAATTTAGGTTAGGTTGCAACAAGGGCCCGCTCTCCTGAGGAGCGGGCTTTTTTTGCCGTCGTTCTGGGCGTTTGCCCAGCATGAGGCTTACTCCGGAGTGGATTCCTACGGGCGGAAAAAATCGACTATCGCAGCGTCGAGGAAAGAGGAATTGCTCGTCACTCGAATTGCGATTTAATCGTTGAAGGACGCGCGGCTCTCGCCGGAGACCGCTCGACACTCGCAGGATTGAAGCAAGATCGCGTAGAAATGGGGGAACGCGTTTGCCCGGTTGGGTGGTGCTTTCGATCAATGATTGAAGTTGAACCACTCGCTCTTACACTTGATACGATAGTGTGCAAACACGAGATGGGAGACATAGCTGCACCTGTGACTTTCTGGTATGTTTTAAGTTACAGGTCCGAGTGGATTACACCTCTTCCATGTTGTTTTTGTATTCTGCTTTCTGTTTTTCTACCCCCATTTTAAAATTCGATATCCGTCAGTTTCAGCGAACGCCTAAAGCTAGGAAAATGTTCGTGAGATTGAGGTTCGAAAGGTAGGCGGGGTCAATCGCTCCGCACTGGTCTAGCTGATCGAGTTTGTGCTTCAGGATACGCCTATGTCTGGAGGTCTGAAGTCCGAACCCAGTCGACTCGTTACGTCTGAATTTCCGATTCCAAACCAATCAAAACCAAACCAATGAAAATTAAGAAAACCAAATTGTTCGTATTCGCACTCGGAGGTTGGACTTGGCTGACCATGCCGAACGCAGCCGTTGCCCAAGAATCTGCTAATGACGCCGAGGAGGTCATTGAATTGAGTCCGTTCGTCCTCGAGGAAGACAGTTCAGTGGGCTACCGCGCCACAGCTACGCTCGCCGGGTCGCGACTGCGCACTCCGCTCCGGGATGTGGGGTCTGCCATTCAGGTGATCACTAAGGAGTTTTTGGAAGACACCGGAGCCACGGATGCTGACACGTTACTGGCTTACACCTTGAACACCGAAACAGGTGGGACGCAGGGAAATTTTGCCGGCGGAGGCACCGACACCGGGGGGAACCGGACCGATTTAAATGATGCCCGGATCAACCCTCAGCTTAACCAACGTGTTCGTGGGTTGGGCGCGGCCACCCTCACACGGGATTTCTTCATCACGAGCATTCCGTTCGATACTTACAATTCTACCCAGGTGACCATTAATCGTGGGCCGAACTCGATTCTCTTTGGCGTGGGGTCGCCGGGGGGAATTATCGATAACTCGCTGAACAAAGCGACCCTGACCGAAGACTCGCGAACGTTCAGCATGAGGGTCGGCAACAACGGCAGTTATCGGGCCAGTTTTGATGTAAACCAAGTGCTGGTCGAAGACCGTCTCGCCTTGCGCGTGGCCGGTTTGGACGAATCGGAAAAGTATAACCAAAAGCCAGCTTACGTTGACGACTCACGCATTTATGCCGCAACGGAGTTGGTGTTGTTCAAGAACGAGAAGAGCTCGTTTCTGGATCGCACGGTGTTGCGGGCCAACTATGAGCAGGGCAACCTGGTGAGCAATCCGCCGATGGTGGTGCCGCCGCGTTCACTCTATAACAATTGGTGGACGACTTTGCCGAGCGACTACTACGAACCCTACACGGGGGCGACGATTCCGGCCATCTTCACCACCCAGTTTGTGCCCCAGCATACCGTCGACATCGCCAAGGCTCCGAACGGCACCATCAACACCAACACGACACCAACCATCGCGTGGACGAGCATCTTTGATCAGGGCGCATTGGTTTTTCAAAACCCTGATGATCAGGTTGCCAATGCCGGATCGGTATCCTATCCTAATGCCAACGGACTGCAGGGGCGTCTGACCTTTTATCCTGGGGCCAAACGCTACGAATGGTTTTCCACCCAAGGGTTTGAGGGCCAGGGTTATGCCATCGGCTTTACCTATCCCACCATTCAAAATCGCGACGTTTTCGATTATCACAATCTATTGTTCTCGGGTAACACCTCGGTCGTCGACCGGGATTTCGAGACGTACAACGTGACCTTGGAGCAGCTCTTCTTCAAGAAACGCAACGCGGGTATTGAATTTTCCTATGACAATCAGATCTGGGATTCCTACTGGCAGATGCCGGTGGATGATTCGCTGGTCTCAATTTACTCTAATGCCGACATCGCCATCGATATCTCGGAGAAACTCGGCAACGGCGATCCGAACCCGAACGTAGGGCGCCCCTACGTTCGGATCTACGATTTTGGCGGCTACCAGACACAGCGTGTGGATCGCGAATCGTCCCGTCTCACCGGATTCTATGAGTTGGATTTCGAAGACATGCTGGGCGACGGCTGGGGCCGTTGGTTGGGCAAACACACGGCCACCGGTTATTGGGGCACCCAGAGCGATACTAACGAATATCGTCGGCAACGGGCCTCGTGGAATACCGATGAGGTCAATATCGCCACCGCGTTCAGTGGTTTGGGGGGCAACTTCTTCCGCACGGTCACCGGGGTGGCCTACGTGGGTCCCAGCGCGCTCAGTGCTGGCGGTCCAGGCGAGGTTCGGATCAGTCCCATTAATGTTCCCAATCCGCAAGCGGGCGACGTTTACAATCTATGGTATCAAGGCCCCACGGGACGCGCGAGTATTGATGACTCTATCAAAAACAACAATTTCTACGTCGAGCACGTGAATGTTGGTGGCAATCTCACCCGGAACGAAATCGACTCTGAAGCGGTTACACTGCAAAGTCGGTTTCTCGATGACAGCATCGTGACCCTGGTCGGGTGGCGAACCGATGAGGCCACAAGTTATGAATGGCTGACCACCGATCAAATCAACGATCTCACGGGCAGCGCCAGCCGCACGTTGTCGGATGGCAATCTGAAACCGGAAAACTACACGCTTCAGTCGACGCCAAGTTCGGTGGAAGAAGGCAACACCTTTACCAGCAGTGTCGTGGCCCATGTGCCGGCGGCATGGACGGAAGGACTGCCGTTGCAACCCCGATTGAGTTTCCATTGGGGGGAATCGGAAAACTTCTCGCCGGCGGGGCTGCGTCGCAATGTTTACCTCGACGTGATTGGTCCTCCCGTGGGCGAAACCACCGAATTCGGGTTTTCCCTCGATCTGGCTAAGAAGCACTACGTGCGTTTCAACTGGTTTGAGACCAATTCGTCCGGTGGCAATGCGGGCTTGAGCGCGGGTCTGGTCACCAATCGCACGGCTTATCGCTTGGAGCGCATGGTTGCGGAGCCACAGAATAGCAATTGGACCTTTGCCGAAACCAAGGCAGCCGCCATAGCGGGTCTCGCGAGCGATCCCATTCCGAACATCACCTCCTTTGCACAGTTGGAGGCCGCCATCGTCGGATTGCTTCCCACTGAGTTACAGCAACAGCTCAAATACCGCGTGGAGCCGCTGAACGGCACCTATCGGGTGGAAAGCGAAAGCTTCCCAGGACAAGTTGCCACCGCGACCGTGAAGGCCAAGGGCTTCGAAATCGACTTCGTGACGAACCCAACGCCCAACTGGCGTTTGATGTTCAACGTGGGCAAGCAGGAGACCGTGCAGTCGGACAGCGCTCCGTTGGCCAAGACGCTCTCTGACACGATTGTGGCGAACCTGCAGGCTTCCGGCTTGGCCAACTTGCGGGTTTCTCCGACTTTCGGGGCTGACGAAACGGTCTTTGGTGAATTTAACCGTCTCGTCTTGGTCCCACTCAATGGGATTTTGGCGAAAGACGGTACGACTTCACTTGAACAGCGCAAATGGCGCGCCAATTTCGTCACCAATTACCGCTTCGCTCGGGATAGTAAGTTCAAGGGCTTTTCGGTTGGTGGTGCGGTGCGCTGGCAGGACGAGGTCGGAATTGGCTATGGTCAGCTCTACACTGCGGAAGCTGGCATCATTCCTGATTTGAGCAACCCCATCATTGCTCCGAGTTCCTGGACCGGCGACGCTTGGTTGTCCTACGAGCGGATGCTGGGCGATAAGATCAATTGGAAGATGCAACTGAATGTGCGGAACCTGCTTGGAGACGACGATGACATCCCGGTTCGCGCCAATCCAGATGGAACGATTGCGGCCATTCGCATTCCTAACGAGAAGACTTGGTTCTTGACCAACACCTTCGAATTTTAGTCTGAATTTAAGTTAGGCAATCGGCCCGCTCTCATTGGGAGCGGGCTTTTTCGTTTTTAGTGTAAATCCGTGATGCTGAGCATTGTCTTTCGCCGTTCGGCGACGGTGCGGGGTTTGCGATAGAGCGAATAGTGCCCAGTTGATGAAATATTTGCAAATATAGCTCTGCCTTTAGATATTGGTTGCACCATGACTAACCAAAACCAATCGGCGATTTCACTCGGAGGACGTGTTGTCCTCATTACTGGTTCGGTGGGTGGAATAGGATGGAGACTTGCGGAAACGTTTGCGGACGCCGGTAATTTGGTGATGTTGCACGGGTGGGGAGATCCAGCCGAAATCGAGGAGGCGAGCACACTGATGCGAAGAGCTTACGAAGGGCGGGTGGAATTCATCAAAGCAAGTGTCTCCACTAGTGAGGAGATGGCGGACGTTGTTCGCATGGCCCAGACAAAATGGGGAGCGATAGACATTTTGATAAACGACGCCGGCGTGACGGATGCATTGCCGATCACGGAATCACCCTTTGATCGTTGGCGGACGATTCAAGAAACGATTCTCAATAGGAGTTATCACACTATCCGCACCGCTGTTCCGCTTATGAAAAAGAGAGGATGGGGTCGAATTCTCCAGTTAGCCCCTTCTCCTGGACCGGTCGGTTCCCCTCTCGAAACCGCTTATTTCTCCGCGAAATACGCATTGATGGGGTTAATCAAAAGTGTGGCGCTCGAGACCGCCGAATGTGGGATAACCTGCAATGCGATTTGTCCTGGAAATGTGAGGACTCCGTCCATTGATTCTAAGGTCCGTGAACAAGCTAGAATCCAGGCAACGAGTAAAGATCAGTGCATCGGAGATGTTATTCTGGCGAATCAACCTGCCAAGCGATTTGTGACCGTGGAGGAAATTGCAGCATTGGCGGTCTATTTGTGCACCGAATCGGCACGTTCGATCACCGGCACCTGCATTCCTATCGATGGAGGATCGAGTGCGGGATAACCGTGGGCTCGTTATTGTACGATGATGTCGTCGCCTCGAAAGAACGTGCTTCGTCGCGATTGAATGGTGGTGGCTAAGGCGAACACCCGAGCAAACACGCTACTCGGTTACGGGCACCTTTCGGCCCGCAGTGATGGCGAGATTCCTCACGTGCTCAATCACCACGGTTTCGACCGTCGGGTCGAATTGGTCTCCGCCGTAGAGTCCTCGGGTTTCGTAACCACCTTCACGGAGAACCCGAGCAGAAGGCAGGTAGCCGAATACATCGTTGCAGTAGCCCGCCAGCCACAGATTGAGTGGTCCGAGGCTTTGTTCGAGCAGACCAACGTAATCGACCACGACTTCGCCCGACAAACCGACCAGCGTGAGTTCTTCGCCGAACTGCCAAACGGCGAAGGGGGCGGCATAACTTTGCGGCCACGGCTCTCCGGATTCGTGTCGGGCCCTTAACATGGTGCCGGCCCAGCGCATCCATTGCGACAGTCCCTTTTGCATGCTTTCGATTTCGGTAAGCGATTTTTCGGCGGCCAAAGGCAGGTCGGCGTAGCCAAGGACCGTGCGGAGCGGACCGCCGATCGGGGTGAAGTGATCGACTGCTAATAGACGGTTGATCTCGGCTGCGAGGGTGGCTCCATGGGCCCGGGCGTAGTCGAGTTTTCCGGTGGGGTAGGGACCGGCGTCGCCGCCGCATCCTTGCATGAACATGGCTTGGCAACCTGGGTACTTCGCTTCGATCTCGGTTTGGGCGAAACCGGCAAAATCACCGCAGATTTCATTTTCCGGCGGTGGAATCGTCGTATTGTGACAGGCGACCCCGAGCACCAGCGCCCGCAGGCTGCCATCGAGATTGCTGACTTTGAGGGTGGGCACGCTGCGATCTGCGGGGCCCCGGGGGTTGTGGCCGAGAATGATTCCACGTGCGGTGGGTTCGCGGCGGTTCATCACGAACGGTGCCACGCCCGTGGCATGACTGAGTCGAGCGGGCGCGGCGTGAGCGAAGGCGTCGACCACAGTGACGACGATTTGCTCCTGCAACCATTGACTGTAGGCGTAGAGATCCCGCACGTAGTCAGGATTCAGATAGCTAGGCGCCGAGGGGGAATCAGCTTGAGAGGGACCAGTGTGGGTATGAGAGGAATTGATTAAAATCTGGTCACGGCTTAAACCTGTTTCAGCCATGATCCGTTCGCAAATGGGATCGGCATTGTTGGCACGAAACCCGATGAAGTCACTTGTGATCAGGACCGCACGGTGCCCCGCCGAATCAGTCAGCGCCAGTGCCTTGACGAAAATGTCCTGCACCACGCCCGTGAAAGGTTCGCGTCGGGAGGCAAATCCGGCGAGCACCACAGGAGACGCGGGGGTGATCTTTGATTTGGCAACGCCCACCTGCCAGATTTCGGTGTCGCCTTTCGCCGCGACCGACAGTGGAGGTAGAATGGCAAGGGTTGCAGTGACTAAACGAAGAACCAAGGCGCGGAAGGGAGGCATAAGGAGGAGACGCTGAAGTGGGGAAGGACGGGGGGGCGTGACAAGAGTGCCATATCCTCGAGGTTCGAAGCTAGGCCTATGCGCTCATTTATACGTCTTAAACGACCTATTTGGGACACGGCGGTTCGGATCGGTTTCGGTGCGAGGACCTGTGTGTGGGCGGGTTTCAGCCCATCGGTGTTTGATACCATAGTCACAGTCAACGAGACCCGCGGGGGAGAGGAAGAGGGGGCGGGTCTGCTATTTTTTAAGCCAACTCCTGCATGGTGTCTCCCCTTTTGATTTCCGCTCCCGACCAAATCCGATTTGGCAGTCCGTCCGTGGCCCGTCTGGGCGAGCGAATTGAGCGATGATGAGCACCTACCGAGCACTGCTTCTGGGCGTTGCCCTCCTTTTGGCGATGGGCACAATGAGTCGACTCGCCGGTGCGGCAAAGCAGGCGGGCGGTCCAGCCTTGGATCGGCCCAATGTTATTGTGATTCTGACCGACGACTTGGGCTACGGTGATCTGGGGTGTTACGGCAACCCGACGATCCGCACTCCCCATTTGGATCGCATGGCGGCGGAGGGGCAGCGGTGGACGAATTTTTACGCGGCGGCCAACGTTTGCACTCCGAGTCGTGCGGCTCTGCTCACGGGTAGGTGGCCGGTGCGCAATGGCATGACCAGTGATCGGCGGAGAGTCTTGACAACGCGGGCGGCGGGCGGACTCCCCTCTGATGAGATCACGCTAGCGGAGATGCTGCGGGCCGTGGGGTATCGCACCGGGGCGATCGGCAAGTGGCATCTCGGGCATCAGACGCAATTCCTGCCCACGCGGCAAGGGTTCGACTCTTTTTATGGCACGCCCTATTCCAATGATGAAGTGGTGGCCGGTCCGTGGCGGATAGAATTTCGACGTCGGGACTATTGGAATACACCGCTGTTTTATGCGCCGCGCAGTGAGTATTGGGATATTCCGCTGTTGCGAGATGAGGAGGAAATCGAGCGCCCGGTTGATCAAACCACCCTCACGCAGAAGGCGACTGAGCATGCGGTTTCATTTATCGAAAGCACCGAGACTCGGCCCTTTTTTCTCTACGTGGCCTACCACATGCCGCATGTGCCCATCTTTGTTTCGGAGGCCTTTCGAGGGCGTAGTCAGGCCGGAATCTATGGCGACGCGATTGAAGAACTGGACTGGGGTGTCGGGCAGATTCTGGATGCATTGCGGAAGGCGAAACTGGATCAAAATACGCTGGTGGTATTCACCTCGGACAACGGGCCCTGGACGGTCTTCAAATCCCATGGCGGTTCGACCGGCGTGCTGCGGGGAGACAAAGGATCGACGTGGGAGGGCGGCAACAGGGTGCCGGCTTTGTTCTGGTGGCCGGGCCGGATCGCGCCGAGCACGGAGCGGGGCATCGGGGCGGGGGTCGATTTGATGGCGACCATCGCCGCCCTGACCGGAGGCAAGATGCCGGAGGATCGACCGATGGATAGCATTGACTTGAGTCCGGCGTTACGAGGCAGTTCACCGAGCCCCCGGGGCACGATGCTTTTTTTCCGAGGCACTCACGTGGAGGCGGTGCGGCGAGGTAATTTCAAGGCCCATTTTGTTACCCAGGACGGCTTCGGTCTGGAGCCGTCCCGCGTCGAACACGAGCCGCCACTTTTATTCGATCTCGGCAGTGATCCTGGCGAGCGCCAGAACCTTGCCGCCGAACATCCCCGGGTCGTGGAAGAACTTCAAGCCTTGCGTGAAACCGAGGTAAATCGACTCACTTATGGTCCTGACCAATTGGTCGAACAGCTGCCGCCCATGGCCTTACCCCCTTCCTCTTGACCCCATTCCAATTATGAAAAACCCCAACTTTGAACGCATTGCGCCATCCCGTCCCATGGCCTGGACAATCTGTTTTCGGAGGGTGCGACTGGGGCTGCTGTGTTGGGCCAGTTTGGGTGGCGTGGCGGAGGTCTCGGCCGGAGCATTGCGCGCCGCGGCGGTGACCGTGGAAATTACGCCCACCGTGCCGAAAATGTTGGGTGGTTACGCCGCCCGGGAATCAACCGGGGTGAATGATCCCATCCATCACCGGGTGCTTATTTTGGAAGACGGCGGCAAGGAATGGGTGCTGGTTTCCTCCGAGTTTTGTGTGATGTCGCCGTCCAAATACGACGAAGTGGCGGAGCGCTTGGAGCGTGAGCATGGGCTGAGTCGGACAAATTTTTGGTGGACGCTGACTCACACTCACTCCGCGCCCGAGATTGGACCGGGCGGCATGGCACAGGTGTTTTTGCCGGAGCGCTACGAACACCGGCTCGATCAACCTTACACTGACTTTGTGGTGGACGAGCTGATCGCCGCCATCGTCAGGGCTCGGGCGCAGTTAAAGCCCGCGAAACTTGGTATTGGCTGGGGACACTCCCGGGCGAACATCAACCGGCGAGCGCGGGACATCGACGGAACCACACGTCTAGGGATGAATCCGGATGGAGCGGTGGACCGCCGGATCGGACTGTTGCGGATCGATGATCTGCAAGGCGCACCGGTTGCGGTGGTCGCGAATTACCCGATCCACGGCACGGTGATGGGCGGGGAGAGTTTGGTGATCAGTGGCGACGCACCCGGTGTGGTGGCCCAGTATGTGGAAAAACAGCTCGGAGTCCCCATGTTGTTCATCAATGGTGCGGCCGGAAATCTCGCGCCGATCTACAGCGTTTACCCCAGTCCGAAAGCCGGGCATCTGAGTGAGTTTAGGCGATTGTTGGGGGACAAGATTCTCGCAGCGCATCGGCTGATCGCGAGCCC
>CAXBOL010000048.1:0-12783 GCA_963977295.1 uncultured Opitutaceae bacterium | reverse complement strand
AGAGGTCGATTTATGGGGGAGGAGTTTCATGCCCCGACTTCAATGGCCATTCCGCCGAAAGTCGGAGTGTAAAACCCCTCCCCCATTGACCGCATGCGACCGAGCCGAGCCTTGCACTCTGCAGGAATAGTGAAACGGTGGAGAAGGTAGGAGCGTGCGGGCACGCAGCGGAAGGGCGGAAGGAGGACTGGATTGAGTTTGAATACAAAGATCGCGAAGAAAGCGAAGCCGTCAGCCCGCACGTTTCATAAAGGCACCGAATGTTGGACAAAAGGGGCCGCCCCCCATCATGGTGAGTAACTTATTTGTGGGTCGGGCTTTATGCCCGACACCCGACGTCCTCGTCGGTTTTAATTTCAAGTTCTTTGTTAGGGAACGAAGGAAACCAAGGAGGACTAAATCGCACAGTGCTATGCAGGCAGGCTGGCTTCGTTCTCTTTGTTACCTCTTCTGTAAATCCATGCCAGTTTCTTTCCCGACATACCCCGGTAAACCGGGCCGAACATTCCCGTAAAACTCCGGCGTATTCGATTCAATCAGCCGTAAACCGACCATCCCAACCGCGTGGTCAACAGCTCCAATGCCGCTGTGCCCACCAGTGAATTTCCGTTGGCGTCCAGCCCCGGCGACCACACCGCGATTGAAGCCTTGCCCGGCACCACGGCCAGAATGCCTCCTCCCACCCCACTCTTTCCGGGTAGGCCCACGCGAAACGCAAAATCCCCTGCCCCATCGTAGTGACCGCACATCATCATGAGTGAATTTATCCGGCGTGCCCGCGCCGCAGATACCACGCGCATCCCCGTCAGCGGGTCCTTGCCCTGCGCCGCCAGGAAAAGCCCGGCCCTTGCCAACTGCACACACGACATTGCAATCGCACACTGGTGAAAATAGACCCCCAGGACCAACGCCGGCGCATGCTGGATGATGCCATAGGATCGCATGAAGTGCGCCAACGCGAAATTCCGATGCCCTGTCGCCATCTCGGATTTCGCCACCAATGAATCGATGACAATGTCGTCGTCGTTGGCCAGGAATTGCATAAAGCGCAAAATCTCGCCAATCGCCTCCTTCGGCTGATGGCCTCCCAGAATTGCATCGGTCACGGCGATCGCCCCGGCATTCACGAACGGATTACGCGGTTTCCCTTCCTCCCGCTCTAACTGCACGATCGAGTTGAACGCATTGCCTGATGGCTCCCGATCGACCCGCGCCCACAGTCGATCGCCCATCATGCCGAGGGCCAGCGTCAATGTGAAAAGCTTGGAAATACTCTGGATCGAAAACTTTTCGGTCGCATCACCCGCAGTGATCAATTCTCCCTCCACCGTCTGAACGGCGATGCCGAATTTGCGTGGATCCACTCCGGCCAACTGGGGAATGTAGTCCGCGACTTTGCCTTCACTCAACCGGGCGCTGAGTTCTCGGTGCACTTCGTCAACCATCTGCTGGAGATTCGACATAAGTTCTCACTATCCCGGTCGCCCGGTAGATTGCTAGCTCCCTCTACAATTTGACCGCAACGGCCAACGTGCGTGAGCCAACGAAGTCCTAGCCACCGCGGACGGCCCAGCGGTCCGTCCCTACCTTTGACGCGCCGATCCCACCCTGCGGGATTCCTAGGCATAGCGGGTCATTCGCCACCCTCCGAACCGGGTCTACCCGCAGTTCCCCGGTAGGGCGTGACCGCTGGGCGCGCCGCAGCCTGAAGGTCGGTTGATTCGAGGCAGCACTTTGGTGGAACCGGCGAACGGGCCCACCACGGACGGCACAGCGGTCACCGGAGACGCATAGTTCCTAGACCGGGCACGCCGTGAAGCAGTCCCCATGGACCTGGATGTGGGTCCGTTACAAACTGATCTCGTCGCCAATCGCGGGAAGTTCTGCATCGAGTCGGAAATTCTGCTTAATGAGCTGCCGCAACGGCTCGCGCGCATCATCTTCCCCATGCGTGAGATAGACTCGCGGCGTGTTCGCCGCCAATGGTTCGAACCATCGCAGTAAATCCGACTGATCGGCGTGCGCGCTGAAGCCACCCATGGTATGCACCTTGGCCCGCACGATAATTTTTTCACCAAAGATTTTCACATAGGGTTCCCCGTTCACCAGCCGCCGTCCCAACGTGCCATTGCCTTGATAACCCACGATCAATACATGCGTATCCGGTTTCCAAAGATTTTGCTTCAAGTGGTGCAGGATGCGCCCCGCGTTACACATCCCCGCGCCCGCCAAAATCGCACAGGGGCCGTCCACGTGATTGAGCGCCCGCGAATCATCCGCCGTGCGACTGGGCTTAAAATACCCTCCACTGATGGGGAACAATCCTTCCTCTCGATGCTTTTTCATCTCGTCGTCAAATAGCTCGGGATGCTTCTCGTAGACCTTGGTCGCTTCGAGGGCCATCGGACTGTCGAGGTAAACGGGGAAAGAGGGGACTTTCTTTTCGTAAAACATGACCGCGAGGTGGTAAACGATCTGCTGCGAACGCCCCACCGCGAACGTCGGCACGAGAATCTTACCTTTCGCCGCCACCACCTTCTCCACAATCGCCTCAAACTCGGCCACCGTCTCCGCGTAAGGACGATGGTTGTGGTCTCCATAGGTGGATTCCATGATCACCAGATCAGCCTCGGGCACCGTTTCAAAGTCACGCAACACGGGGCGGTCGGCCGGCCCCAGATCACCCGAGAACACCACGGCCTTCGTCTTGCCATCATCCTTCAGGCTAAGCTCAATGCTCGTCGAACCCAGCATATGTCCGGCCTCAAAATAACTGGCCGTGATACCTGGCGCGACTGCGGTGGCGGTGTGCAATTCCACCGGCCGCGTCATCCCGCGAATAGGCTCAATATCGTCGGGCGCATAAAGTGGCTCAACCGGATCCTCTCCCGCCCGACGGCGCTTGCGGTTAATCCGCTCCACATCGTGCACTTGGATACGCGCCGAATCCTCCAGGATGATCATCATCAAATCGATGGTCGCCGGGGTGGCGAAAATCGGTCCACGATAGCCCGCCTTCACCAAGATAGGGATTCGCCCTACATGATCCAAATGCGCATGGGTCACCACAATGGCATCCACCTGCGAGACATCGTCGACCGGAGTCTGCCGATTCAAGTCATCCGCTTCGCGCGAACCTTGAAACATGCCGCAATCTACCAGGATCTTCGCCTGACTCGTTTGCACCAGATAACAAGACCCGGTCACTTCACCCCCGGCTGCACCCAAGATTTTGATCTTCATGACCTGAAATTCTGATCCGCAAGCACCTCTTTGTCGCGCACAAAACCGAGCCCAATTGCAGTCACCACCTTAAGCCGGAACGAGGCAGCACCGGAGTTTTAACCACGAATGGCTTCGCTAACGCTGCGCCTGGGAACGCGACTTTTCTTTCTACCCAACTCAACCGGACTTCAAACGGAACGGTAGTGACGTTTATTCGTGTCAATTCGTGGTTAAAAAACAAACCCGTCCAAGCACCCACTCCGCCACTCTGCCCGACGCATCGCACACCCGCACTCTGACTCGCTTTTAAACCAAATGCGGCAACACCAACGTCGCCAAACTCAACACCAGAAAAAATCCGCACATGTCGGTCACCGTGGTGAGAATCGGACCGGAGGCCAACGCCGGATCCAGATCCATGCGCTTCAAGGCCAGCGGAATCAATCCACCCAAACTCACCGCCACAATGGTGTTAATCATTAATGCCCCCCCGACCACAGCCCCCAGCCACATGTTTCCCTTCCAGAGTAGCGTCACGAGTCCCAATAACACGCCCAGCGCCAGCCCATTGATGATTCCCACTGCCATCTCCTTGCCCAGCACCCGCATCATTTCCACCGGACGCACCAGCCCCAACGCCAACTCACGAATACTGACCGCGACCGCCTGACTGCCGCTGCATCCGCTCATATCCGATATAATCGGTAAAAACACCGCGAGAGCGATCACTTGCGCCAACGTGTCCTGATACGCCGCAATCACACTCGCCGCGAGGACGTTGAGCACGATGTTGATGCTCAACCACGACAACCGTCGTCGTGAACGCACCACCAGTGGCATCGAGCGCAGTTCTTCCTTCCCTCCCAACCCGCTGACTTTCAGGAAGTCCTCCGCCACATCATCCGCCGCCGCCTCACGCACCGACTTACGCATGACCACGCCGACCAAGCAGCGTTCATCGTCGACCACGGGCAGGCCCACGAAGCCCTTGTCGTCAAAGAGCTGGGCCAACTCGTCGAGCTCCATGGCATGATGCACGACCAAGGGCCGCGGCAGCATGATCTTCGTCACCGGAGTGGCCGGCGTGGACAGTAGTAAATCGCGCAACCGCAACACCCCCACCGGCCGTTCCTCGCCATCAACAATGTAGGCATACTGCACGTCATAGTCGGTGTAGGTCTCCGCATTCGTGCGCATATCCTCAGTCCCCAGTCCCCCTGTCGCATTGAGTGGGTAGGCCAAATACTCCGACCGCATGAGCCCGCCCGCCGTGTCCTCGTCGTAGGCCAGCAACTCCCGCGCATCGGCCGCCTCTTCCGGCTCCATTTCACCGAGAATCGCCTCCGCCTCGTCGTCCTCGAGTTCACCCAACATGTCGGCGGCCGTATCACTATCGAATTCCTCGATAATATCCGCCGCCCGGTCAGGATCGATACCATCCAAGATATCCACCGCCTGCGCCTGCGGCATCCGCTCCAACAACTCCGCCGCCTGTTCCGGCGGAATGAGCACCATTAATTGCTCCTGCGTGTCATCGTCCAGACGATCGATCACCCGCGATCGATCCGCCATCGGCAGTGCCTCCAGCATCGCACTCACCTTCAACGCATCGTTGGCATCGATGTGTTCTTCCAGGCTATCGATCAATTCTTCGTGGTCGTTCATTGGGTGTCAGGCCTATCCCACCAGCTCCCTGCCCCCCCTTCAACTACCGTTCTGACCCGCCAACGCTTTATCTTGCCCAAAGCTGCAGGCCCGCGATCGAAGATCGCCGCACTCGCCAACACCTGACCGCAATCGGTGCAGCTGCCGGGTTCGTTGAACCCGGGAACGCGTCGGACGGGGTAATGGGTAGGGGCGTCGCTCGCCGACGACCGCCGCGGAGTGGTCCGGGAACGCATTCGAATGACCCGGCAATTACCGAAGTAATCGACCTCGGCCACAACGTCGGAGTCGTTTCAGCCCCAAGGCTCGTTGGCCCCATAGGCCCTAACTTAAGAATTGTCCTTCTGGCGCCGACGAATGTGTCATGCCAATGCGCACCCAAACCTCAGTTTCGCCAGTCACGCTTATTTCACATTGGGCGGCTGAACCGCTGTAGCCGGGATCATTGCCCCCGGTCTGAACCTAATCCGCAGCCTCCCCCTTTAAACCACCAATCCCGCCACGATCACCACCAACGCCCCGGATCCGACCGCCCCCACGACCCATGATTTGCGGGTTTCTTCGCGTCTCGGGCCCCATTGGCTCAAGGCTAAGCCTACCGCCATATTCGCCACCAGTGCGCCCAAGGCCATCCACTGAAAACTGATCGCCTCGCCTCCGGTGATTCCATCCCAAAACGCGATCAAGGTCGCCGCCGTCAGGCCATAAGCCGCGCCTAACCATGCCGCCAAAGGCGTGGCCCGGGGCACCCACAGCGCAAAAACGAACAACACAAAGAGCGGCACCACGACCAAGTTGGCCGTGCGGCTGGTCATTCCGACAAAGTTGCCCGGCACGTGCTGCACCAGCATACTCGCCAGCACCACCGCCGTGCCGATGCCTCCAGCCATGAGTTTGGAAAATAGCATGGTCGCGCGCGCACTTTTCGGCCGCCATCCCAGCCGGGGCAAAAAATCGCTCATCGTAACCGCCGTGATCGAGTTTACCCCCGAATCCACACTCGACATCGCCGCCGCGATCGCGGCCGACACCACCAATCCCGCCAACCCCACCGGTAGGTGATGAGCGATGAAATACGGAAACAGCCTATCCGCATCCGTGGCAATCGACATCCCCGCACCCAGCGTTCCTGGCACTTGCGTGTAAAACGCCAACAACGCCAATCCCAGCGCGCCCAACAGCAACGACACCACGGCCATCGCCACCGAGTTGACCAGATACGAACGCCGCGCCGCCCGCACATCCGCCGTAGCCATGTAACGCTGCACTGCCGTCTGGTCGCCCCCGGCCGTGGCCACCGCCCACAATCCCATCGAGATGATCGTGCCCAGCACCGAAACCCGCACATGCGGATCAAACGTGATCCACGGCTGCTCATCCCAATGCGGTGACCACTCCGTGGGCAGCCAACTGAATCCATCCAGCCGCATCGAAACGATCACAATCACCATCACCGCGCCCAGGAAGAGCAGCCCAAACTGAATCGCATCGGTGATGATCACCGTGCGCAATCCACCGATCGCCGTGTAAACCACCGCGATGAATCCCGTCACCATCGAGACCATCGGGGTCCATTTGGAATCGAGCCCGAAGATGACGGTCAGAGCAACCGACGACAGGTAAATCAACAGCCCCATCCAGATCAGCCTCAACCCCACAAACAACCCCGCGCCCAAGAGCCGCACACTCGGTCCCAGTCGCAACTCCAACAGCTCATACGCACTCGTCACCCGCTCCCGCATCAGTCGCGGGATGATGACGTGCCCAACTATCCAATACACAAAGGGAATCGTGACCAATTGGCCCACAATCAACATCGGCCCGCGATTGATGATCTCTCCCGGTTTTCCCAGATAGGTGATCGTGCTGAGCAACGTGGCGTATATCGAAATGCCCACCCAAAACGAAGGCATCGTCTTCCGACTCGCGATGAAGTAGTCCCGACTATCGGTCGTCTGGCGCGAGTAAAACCAACCCAACCCCAGCACCACGGCCAGGTAACCCCCGATCACCGCCCAATCCCAAAATTGGAGCCCCCCGCCGCCAGTCTCCGGCGCCGCAAAGGCCTCCTGCCCTTGCAGCGTCGCCGTCGTGAGCACGAGACCCACCATCCCAAGCACGCCGTGTTCCTTAATCATGCAATGGAAACCCCGCTTGGCGCATGCGCTCCGCCGTTTGCTGCAATCCGGCAAACAATAGTCGCCAGTCGCTGATCACATTAAAGAATCGAAATCCCATTTCATGATAACGCGGCACGTCTTCCGGCGCACACGGAATGCCCGCCGTCTTGCCATGGCGCTGACACGCCTCCACCACGCGCTGCATGATCGCCACGATCTCCGAGTCCTTCGTCTGCCCAAATTTACCCATGCCCAGGGTCAAATCCCCCGGCCCCACAAACAACACATCCACACCCGGCGTCGCCGCGACCGCTTCGATGTGCGGCACGACTTCAGGCTCTTCAATTTGCACCATCAGGAAGTTTTCCCGATTCGCACTGGCCATGTAATCCGCCGGCTTGGCGTGCCCGAAGTTTGATTCCGACTGCACCCCGTCATACCCCCGACGCCCTTCCGGCGGAAACTTCATCATCTCCACCACCCGTTCGACCTCCGCCACATCTCGCACCCGAGGCAACATGATGCCGCGCGCGCCCGTTTCGAGCAGCCACAGCAGATCGGTGTAGTTGCTCGGCTTCACCCGCATGATCGCGTCCACGCCGGATAAGCGTGTCGCCCGAATCGCTGCCGTCACCGTCTCCGGATTCAGCTTGTTGTGCTCCAAGCAATACCAGATTCCGTCGAAGCCGTGGGTGCACATCAACTCGATGACATCGGGCGCCCACGTATTGATTTTGGCGGTCCAGACGGTTTCGCCGCGGGAGAGTTTTTGTCGAACTTGGGAGGGTCTCATTAAGTGTATGGTTGTTCACCGCACGCGTCCATGCGCATGCAAAATCACCCAAGCTGCCCCGAGTCGGGAGTCGACTCCCGGCGCTTTCAATTGTGGTGCCAGTCCCGCCGCGTTCTCGGCCGACATCCATTGCACCATCGCCCGCGCCGCTTCCAGCTGCGCGTTGGCTGGAGCCACCGCCGTCAACCGCACCAAACGCGCTCGCCAGCTGTCCGTCGGACCAGGATCGGCCGACAACGTCAAGGCGGCCGCCACCAGATACGGCGCGGCCACCGAGTCATCCGACTCGCGATCCGTGCAGTCGGCCAACTCCCGCAACAACTCCGGATCTGTCAGTCCCACTCGAGCCAACGCATACGCGCCCAATCGCCGTGAATTAGCCTTGGCCGATCGGACCAACTCAAAGAGGGACTCCACTGGTAAATCATGGGATTCTACCAAAAACCAACGCGCCACAAACAATTCCACGAGGTTGTCACTCTCCATCCATTCCCGCGCCAATCGTTGCGTCTCAGGCGACCCTGTTTCCTTCAACTTCGCCATCGTCTCAATCGCCTGTGCCCGGTCCGGAGCGGCCTGATCGGCGAAGACTTTTTCGATCTGCTGCACCCAGTGTCGCCGCTCACCCGCGTCACGCGCGGTCCGCGCCAACACTCGCCATACTCCAATACGCGATGGGCTGGCCTCTCGCGCTTCCCGTTCCGCCAACATCTGCGTGCGCACCATCTCCCCGTGCCCCAGCGCGATTAACACCTCCGCGGCGTGAATCTGCTCCCAGGCCTTCGCCTGTTGCCAATCTTCGATCAACGTTTCCCACGCTTGAATTTCCTCCGCAGAATCACCGGGTGAGTGAGACGACCAATCGGCCGCCAAAATCGGCGATATCAGACCAAAAAGAAGAAGAAAAGGGGCAACCAAACGCAAAGCTCACCCAACCTGAAAAGAGACGTCCGTCAGTGCGAGTCTCGATCCCTGGTTGAGGTCAATTTTTTGCATCGATTCAGCGTGAAAATTCATCACGGCCCAGAGACCTCGCAACCACGGAAAAAACGATCAGTCGCATGTTTCCGCGTGACGGCAGAAACCCCTTATTCAGGGTCTTAAGTTTTCTTATATATCTTTAAATTAGGTGTTTAAGCAAGATATGCGCAGTCTCTTTTCTTGGCAAAAGCCGCTGAATCTATTAGCCAAAATACGTGCGAGTTGACGGTTGTTCGCGCCCCGGAGCGCTGCCACCCGTGCGTGCGGTTTGAGCTACCTGAAGTGGTTCCCGCTCGGAGATCCCAACATGAAAAAAAGCACCCGCAACCACGTCCCCCCGTGTGCGATAGTAAAGGTGGTTCCCTTCGCCTTGGTCGCCGCGTTCTTCAGTCTCTCCCTCCTTGGTGCCAAGACCGTCGAGATCGACAATACTGGCTACCGCATTACCGTCCCCGATTCGTTTATCGTATCCAAGCCTCCCGGCGCGCCCGACATCCTCCTGAACGGTTCGCGACCCGACGACAAGGGCACGATCCAAGTCGTGCGCGACAACCCCCACGGCATCGCCGCGCAGATGGCTGCGGTCTATGAGGGCAAAATGCAAGGAGCGCTCGGGAACTTCTCCCTGCAGAAAAAAGATCTGCGCACCGTCAACGGACGCACCTGCGAATTTCGGCAATACCAATCGTTTTCCAGCGGCATGCAAATCCGCGTCCTCGCTCTCTTCTACGCCGATGGTCAACAGGGCTTCGTTATCCATTCTATCGATACGACGGATTCGCCCGTCGAGTTCGAACGCGCGCTGCTCAGTCTCCAAGGACCTGCCCCCGCCAATCCAGGACTCGGAGCGATGCCCAAGCTCCCCTCCTTTTCTTCCGGCCAGCTCTCTGGCGTGGTTCCCATCGGTGACTCCGGCTTCACCTTTACGCCCCCGCCCGGCTGGCAACAATTTCCCTCCGACCAGCCGACCGGCCTGCAATACGGCCTACCCGATAAGACCGCCGTGATGGAGGTCCTCGCCGTCGACATCGAAGAACCCATCCCTGATCGCGCCGCATTTCTCGACGCCAGTCTGACGCAAATCGAATCCAGTTTCGGCCCGGGTTGGACCAAGCGGGAACAAACCCCTCACGCCACCGGCGGTGTCAACGTGTTGTTCAAGCGCTTCGCCGGACAGCTTTCCGGTCGCGACGCCCAACTCCTCACCATCGCCCTCACCGACGGCACCCAACTCGTCCTGGCCTACGGCTACTACGCCGCCGAGTTGGTCAGCACCTCCGGCAACGCCATGCGCGACTCCATTCTCAGCATCAAGACAGGCCATCCGTCGACGGCCTCGGCTCCGTCTTCACCCGCCCCAAAACCACCCACTGTTTTCGGGGTTCCCCCTCCCCACAACCCACCTCCGGCGATCACCAGGTCCACCCCACCCGCCCCTCCCGCGCCGCTGCCCGCCGTGGCCACAGGCTGGAAATCGTATAACGAAACCCATGCCGGAATTCACGTGCCCTTCCCGGAGGCATGGGAGGTAGATCGGCAATCCAGCGTGATTACCATTGGCGGACCGACTGGCACCGCGATGGAGGATATGACCATCAATTTGCAGGCACTCAAACGAAACACTCCCGGTAATGCCGATGTCTCCGCCGCCGTCGCGAAAATGGTGAAGGACTACAAGGCCATGGGAGCGCGCATCGAAAACCTCGAAGCATTCTCCCTGTCCAACGTGCCCGCGTGCCGCTTTCACGCGACCATCAATGCGCGCAGTCCAGGCTCCCCCGGATTCACCCACGTGTTCTACTACCTCCTCTTCGAGCGGGCGGACATCATCAGTGTGTTGAGCTACGTGGCCCCCATCGATGTGTGGAACGAATATCTACCGATAATCCAGCAATCCGAGTCAGGGGTTAGGCTTGATCACACCACCGCGGTATCGGCTCCCACGGTCGCTCGCGCGGAGCCCAACACTTCGCGAGAAGCCTACTTCGCCCTCGCCGATGCCGTCGCCGCCCAACAGTGGGATTGGATCGTCGCCCACTTGACCGAGAAGGCCATGCTCAACTTCTGCCAACTCTGGCGCGAGGCCCTGCCTGATGCAGACATGACCGAGGCTCACGCCAAAGCTAATCCCGTCAAGACCACCCGGGAATATCTCATGTATCGAAAGCCCAAGGAAGACCTTGCCGGCTACTTCGAGCGCGACCGCATCATCGACGGTATTCGCGAGGAAAATCCCGATTGGCATCTGGTGATGACCACCAAGGCCACCGGCGGCCAACACTACCTCTGGTTCAAACGCATCAACGGCCTTTGGCAGTTTGACTATTGAGTCTCCGCTTAAACCCGGCCCCCCGCCATGAACTCGTTGCCTAGCCTGAAGCGTTCCACCCTTGGGCGCTGGCTGGTGATCACGGCGGTGATCGCCGCTCTCCCGCTTAGCGCCATCGCACAATTATCCTATCGCATGGCGATCAAGTCGGTGCAGATCGTAAACTGGTCGGCCCCGAAAATTACGGAAATTACCGCTGGCTACCTCGTCAAAGTGCGGGTCGAGGGTGAATGGATCGAAGGCAATATTTCCGGCGCGGACGTGACCATTCTAGTCGACGATCAAATCGTCCTAAGTGAACGACAAAACTTCCGCGATAATCTGGGCACGTTTTCGATGAATTTCGCCAAAGACTTTGCCCTGCCCAAGAACCTGGTGGCCGGCGAGCACACGCTCACCGTGAAATGCGGCGGAGGCAAACTGCAGTGCGACCCCCACCGTATCCAATTCCATGTCGCATCCAGCTTCGCTCCAACTCCACCAAATTCTCCGCCCCCTGCACCAACCTTGAGCCGCGACGAGTTGCTGGCACTCTATGAGCAACGCGCCCGCGATGCCTCCACCCGGGTCGCTCAGGCATACTGTCGCGTGCTCGGCGTGGCCTTCAATCCCAGCGAGCTGAAGGACAACTCCGGCAGTATTGGCGCCGAGGGCATTCAATTCTCCTATCAAATCAAAGGAGGGAAACGCCTTCTTGATGAAGTCTTCATCGTGGTCAATCACAGCACCAACACACCGGCACTGGTCCGGCTCCGCGGCGCAGACGCCGAAATTTACAATCCTGCCACCGGACTGGAACAGAAATGGACTGCCCTTCGTCGCACCCCGGATCAACCTCAGTTCCTGTATTGGGAGGCTAAATACAAAGGAATGTCCCTCCCTCCCGACGCACCTCCCCAGCCCCCTGACTATGAAGTAAATCTCGGCTCCGTGCACGTCAGCGGAAGCGGGACATGGATCGAGAGCACGGCTTTTGGTCCTTCTCGCTCGGCAGCCGGCAGCGTCGCGTCGTCCCCTTTCCATTCAATTCACATTTCCAGCACACCCGATCTCCCTGCCGAGGAACTCGAACGCATACGCGACAAATACTATCCGGTTCCACCCGGTATTCCCTATGCCGAACGCAAGATAATCGACGAAAAATTCGACGCCGAAGTGAAGCAGGCGCGACAGGACGGCGGTCGCCAGATTGTCCTGCTCTTGGGCGATATCGGTCGCGCGTTTTGTCCCTTGCTCGAAGGCAAGTCCTCCGACCAAACCGCCCTGCAACGCCTGGCCGCATGGACGCCTCCTGACTCCAAACCGCCAGCGCCTCCCGTGCCTGACCTCTCGTCTATTTCGATTCCCGGTGTGCGCACGTCTAAGTCGACTCCTCCTTCAGCCACGACACCTGCCTATGCCACCCCACAAGCTATGCTGCGTCAACTCGGCGAACAAAGCGCCGACCGCGCCTCCGCCATTGTAGAGCAAGCTATCCCTTCCGCGGACGGCCTCACCTCCACCGAAACCAGCATCCTCGCCGAGGCCGCACTCACCGGGGAAGATCCCGTTGTGCTTTTAGCTGAAATCGCCGAGGAAGAAACCGCCTTGAGTGCCACTGCGAGTGGCGACGATCTTCGGATCGCTGACGTTCAGTATACTCCCAATCACCCCAACCCCGGAGATGACAT
>CAXBOL010000047.1:0-12786 GCA_963977295.1 uncultured Opitutaceae bacterium | reverse complement strand
GGCCCAGCGGCGTGTCCGCCGTAGCCTTGTGCGAAGGCTGGGGCCGTCCCTACCTTTCTATACTCCAAATCATTCAAGACGTCGGGATAAGTAGGCCCGCGACCGCGATCTGCACCGATTGCTTTCCGGCCTGCCCGCGCCCAGTCCAAGGCGATATCACCCTTGGGTTTAAGTTTAGTGGAGCGAATCGGGATCCAAGGTCGGCCCCGCGCTGGTGAAACCCAGCGAGCCATCGCGTAATGACGATGAAGCTATTCGTGTCTCTTCGCGGTTAAAAACAAACCAGTCCTTCCTGCCCTGAAGTCTTTCGATTGGATCAATTCGATTAATGGTAAGACCAAAAGCCCTACAAATTTGCCGGGAACGCTTGCCTTACGGCCCGTGACACATTGCCGTAACCCTTTCGACCGGTTCACCGCGCAAATGCTATGCGGGATTATTTCCTCCGACGTTTCCTCCTCATCCCTCCGACCCTCATCGGCATCACGCTGATCGTTTTTCTGATCACGCGAGTAGTGCCGGGCGGCCCCATCGAGCGCGCCTTGATGGAAGCTCGCATGGCCAGCGAAAGCGGCGGGGCCCAAACCACCGGTCAGGGCGGTGGCGCCATCTCCGAAGAGCAGATGCAGCAGCTCAAGGAATACTACGGCTTCGATAAACCCGCGCTGCAGGCCTACGTTCTCTGGCTGGGCAATCTCGTGCGGGGCGACCTCGGCACCTCCTACCGCTACAACGAACCGGTCTCCACCATCATCGCCGAGCGCCTGCCCGTCTCCGTCTTCTACGGGCTGATCACGTCCGTGCTGGTCTACGGCGTCTGTGTGCCCCTCGGCGTGCTCAAGGCCGTGCGCCACCGCACGTGGTTTGACAACGCCAGTTCCGCCCTGGTCTTCATCGGCTACGCCATCCCCGGCTACGCCTTGGGCGCTCTGCTCGTGGTCTACTTTGCCGCCCGGCTGGGCTGGTTTCCCATGGGGGGATTTCAGGGCCGATACTTCGAGGATCTTTCACCGTGGGGCCAATTCCTGGATCTGGCGCACCACGCTGTGTTGCCCCTTATTTGCTACACCATTGGCAGCTTCGCATTCGTGACCTTGTTGATGAAAAATCACCTCATGGACAACCTCGCGGCCGACTTCGTGCGCACCGCCATGGCCAAGGGCGTTTCGTTTAAGACCGCCGTGCTCAAACACGCCCTGCGCAATTCCCTCATCCCTCTCGCCACCCACCTGGGCCAACACCTCAGTGTGTTGGTGACCGGATCATTCCTGATCGAGTTCATCTTCGACATCAACGGCATGGGCCTGCTCGGCTACACCTCCGTGGTCGACCGCGACTACCCCACCGTCATGGGCGTGCTCCTGGTGTCGTCGTTCATCCTCCTGCTGGGCAACATCCTCGCCGACGTGCTCGTCGCGCTGGTCGATCCCCGGGTCCGATTTAAATAACGCGCCTCGCCCGCCCCTCGCCTTTCATGTCGCTCGCCAAGCCTCGTTTTTCTCTGGACCCGCTGACCCGCAAGAAGCTGCGGCGCTTCCGCTCGATCCGTCGCGGCTACGTGTCCTTTCTGCTCCTCACCATCGCGATTCTGTTGTCCTGCGTGGCTGAGTTGTTGGTCAGCAGCCGCGCCCTTATCGTCAAATACGAGGGCGAACTTTTCTTCCCCACTTACGGCGCCATTCACACCGGCAAAGAGTTCGGTTTGGACTACGAATACGCGGTCAACTATCGCGAACTCGCCGCCCATTTCGCCACCCAACCCGACTCCGGCAACTGGGTGCTCATGCCGCTCGTGCCCTACGATCCGCTGGAAAACTGCTATCCCGGCGAGTCGTTCAAACCACGGCCTCCGTCTGTCGCCGAGGAGCACTATCTGGGCACCGATCAGATCAACCGCGATATCCTCGCCCGCCTTGTCTACGGGTTTCGCAATGCCCTCATCTTTTCCAGTGCCTTCATCGTATTCACCTATTTGATCGGCATTACCCTGGGCTGCCTCATGGGCTACTTCGGTGGTTGGTTCGATCTTGGCGTGCAGCGTCTCATCGAGATCTGGTCCAATATCCCGTTCCTGTTTGTCGTCATCATCGTCGCCTCGGTCATCCCGGCCGGCATCGGCATGAATCTTGGGGTGCTGCTCTTCATCGTCGTCCTCTTCTCGTGGACCAGTATGACCTACTACATGCGTTCCTCGACCTATAAGGAGAAGGCCCGCGACTACGTGCACGCCGCCGAGGTGCTGGGCGCCAGCACCGCCCGCATCGTGTTCCGTCACATCCTGCCCAATGTGCTTTCGACGCTGGTGACATTCATCCCGTTCACCATCGCCAGTTCGATTAGCGCCCTCACCGCCCTCGACTTTCTCGGCTTCGGCCTGCCGCCTCCCACCCCGAGCTGGGGCGAGCTGCTGCGCCAAGGCACCTCCAATCTTCAATCCCCTTGGATTGTTGCCTCCGCCTTCTCCGCCCTGGTCATCGTGCTGGTGCTGGTGACGTTCGTCGGCGAAGCTATCCGCGAAGCCTTCGACCCCAAGAAATTCACCATCTACCGCTGAGTCCCAGCCCGCGTATGATGAATTTCGCTAGTCTGCTTTCGTTCAGGTCCCGCACCGTGATGGGGGCCCTGCTGATCCCCCTCCTGTGGGTCGGCTGTAGTAAGAAAGCAGACTCCGCAACCGAAGCCGCCACCGACGCCGATGCGCCCAACATGGAGGCCGACCTCGCGCGCACGATCGCCGCGGAGCCCGAATTTTACCTACGCCAGGCCCCCTCTACGATCCCGGCCGACTTGACGTGGCGGGATGGTTCCGACCTACCGGAGTTTGCCGATCCCAACGCCAAGAAAGGCGGCACGTTCTTCGGTCAGATATCAGATTTTCCGCGCACCCTCCGCACCATCGGTCCCGACGCCACAGGCGGCATCCGTCCGTTCATGTTGGATTACGTTGAGTCGTATTTCCTGCACGCCCACCCCAATCTGCCCGGCAAATTTTACGCCGGGCTCGCCCACTCCTGGGCCGTGGACCACCCCAATCGCACGATCTACGTGCGCATCGACCCCAACGCCCGTTGGTCCGACGGCCCACCCATCACCACGGCCGACGTGGAGTTTACCTTCTACTTTTTTCGCAGCCCTTTCCTCCGCGAGCCATGGTTCAACGACTTTTACACCACCAAGTTCGAAAGCCTCACCATTTTCGATGAGCTGACCTTTGCGATCACGTTCCCGGAGGACAAACCCGACCTCGAAAAGTATCTCGGCGTCTGCCCGTTCCCCCGCCACGCCTATCAGGATTTTGGGTCCGACTGGATCGAGCGCTTCCAATGGCGACCCACCCCAAAAACCGGCCCCTACCAGATTAAACCAGAGGACATCGACAAGGGCCGAAGCATCACCCTCACCCGCGATCCCAATTGGTGGGCCCGGGACAAACGGTTCTACCGCGGTCGCTTCAACCCCGACCGCTACCAACTCGACGTTATCCGCGACAGCAACAAAGCCGCCGAATCCTTTGCCCGCGGCGACATCGATTATCTGGCTCTCGATTCGCCCAAATTTTGGTATGAGACACTCAACGAATCGCAGCCCGACATCGCGGCCGGTCGTATCCTGCGCTACAAATTCTACAATCGCCTGCCCCGTCCCGATTGGGGCCTCTGGGTCAACAGTCACATGCCGCGGCTCGACCAACTCGAGATCCGTCTCGGTCTGCACTACGCCACCAACATGGATCTGGTGTGCGCCCAGTATTTCCGGGGCGATGCAGAGGTCATGCAAACCCGCTCAGACGGCTACGGGTGGCGCATGCACCCCACCATCACGCACCGCTCATTCGATCCCGTCAAAGCCCGGGCCCATTTCGCGGCCGCCGGCTATGACCGGCAGGGTCCCGATGGCGTCCTCATCAACGCCGCCGGCCAACGCCTCGCCTTCACCATCACCGGCTGGGGCGAAACCCGCCGCGACCTGCTCACCATCCTAAAACAAGAAGCGCTCAAAGCCGGCGTCGAATACCGACTCGAGATCTTGGACAGCACCACCGCATTCAAGAAGATCCAGGAAAAAAATCACGAAATCGCGCTGGTTGCCTTGGGCGGAGTCAACGAACTCTACCCGCGCTACTGGGAAACCTTCCACGGCTCCAACGCCTACTCCGACGCCTACTTCGACGAAACCGGTCAGCCGGTCATGTCGTATTTTAAAGGCACCCCGAATCCCGAACCCACTCAGGTTCGCGCTCAAACCAACAACATGACGTCGACGTTCATTCCCGAGCTCGACCGCCTCATCGAAACCTACGACAAGGCCACCACGCTCGACGAAATAAAAACCCTCGCTGCCCAAATCGAACAGATCATCCACGACGATGGCGCGTGGATTAATGGCTGGACCACTCCCTTCTACCGCGGCGCCTACTGGCGCTACATCAAATGGCCCGCCGGCTTCAACGGTGCCGCCACCGGCAATGCCGAAGAACTCTTCGTCTTCTGGGTCGACACCGAGGCCCGTGCCGAAGTTGAACGCGCCCGTCGCACTAATCAGACTTACCCCGCCGACCTCCAAGGTTTCGACCAATTCAAAACCCAGTGAGTCTCGCGCTCTCTGCTTTGCCCATCCTTTAAACTCATTCGCAATCCTCCAAATTTTGTCCCTGATTCGATTATGACCCACGCTCGCCGACTTCTGACCCGAACCCGTCCTCTCCTCCTCGCCCTTTTCCTCCCCCTCGCATTTACCGGCTGCGGCAAAAAAGACGAGGTCGCGGCCGTTGACCCCAACGCCCCCAACATGGAGGCCGAACTCGCGCAGACCGTCGCCGAACAAAGCGATTTTTACCAGCGCAAGGACGTGTCTGAAATCCCCGCCGACCTCACGTGGCAGGACGGCTCCGAACTCCCGGAATTTGCCGATCTCAACGCCAAGAAGGGCGGCACCTTCAGCTACTACATTACCGACTTCCCCCGCACGCTGCGCACCCTGGGTCCTGATGCCACCGGCGGCATCCGCCCCTACCTGCTCGACTACGTGGAACCCCAGTTCCTGCATCCGCACCCCAACGTTCCGGGCGGCGTATTTCCGGGTATCGCCGACCGCTGGGCCGTGGATCACGCCAATGCCACCATTTACTATCACATCGACCCCGCCGCCCGCTGGTCCGACGGCGTGCCGGTCACGACCGCCGATGTGGAATTCACGTTCTACTTCATGCGCAGTCCGCATCTTCGCGCCCCTTGGTATAACGACTTTTACACCAAAAACTTCTCCAACATCGTCATTTTCGACGATCTGACCTTCGCCATCGTCCACCCGGAGGACAAACCCGACCTCGACGCCCGCTACGGCAATTTCAGTCCGTATCCGCGTCACGCCTACCAAGATTTTGGCGAAGGCTGGATCGAACGCTTCCAATGGCGCGTCACTCCCAAGCTCGGACCATACCAGCTCTTCGAAAAGGACATCGACAAAGGACGCAGCGTCACCCTCACCCGTGACAAAAATTGGTGGGGTAAGGACAAGCGCTTTTTCCGCGGTCGCTTCAATCCCGACCGCTACCGCCTCGACGTCATCCGCGATCCCGAAAAGATCGTCGAGTCATTCGCCCGGGGCGACCTCGATATGTTCGGCCTCAACACCCCCAAGTATTGGTATGAGAACATCAACGAATCTCACCCCGAAGTCGCCTCCGGTCGCATCCAGCGCTACAAATTCTACAATCAAACCCCGCGGCCCGACTACGGACTTTGGATCAACCGCAGCAAACCCCGTTTGGACCAAGTCGAGATCCGTCTCGGCCTGCAATACGCCTCCAACATCGATCTGGTCTGCCAACAATACTTCCGCGGCGATGCCGTGCCCATGGAAACCCGTTCCGACGGCTACGGCTGGCGCGTCCATCCCACCATCCCCCACCGGGTCTTCAATCCCGAAACGGCGCGCGCTCACTTCGCCAAAGCCGGCTACACCAAGCAAGGCCCCGACGGCGTGCTGATGAATGACGCCGGAGAGCGCCTGTCGTTCACCATCACCACCTACAGCCAAGCCCTTCGCGATGTCCTCACCATCCTCAAACAGGAAGCCCTCAAAGCCGGTCTCGAATACAATCTCGAGATCCTCGATAGCACCACGGGTTTCAAGAAGATGCAGGAGAAGAACCACGAGATCGCCCTCGCCGCCCTCTCCCGCTCCGTCGAACTCTACCCCCGCTACTGGGAAATGTATCACGGCTGGAACGCCTACGAGGACGCCTACATCGCCCCCGACGGATCTTGGGCGACGACTTACGCGACGGGAAAACCCAACCCTGATCCCACCAAGATTCGGGTCCAAACCAACAACATGACCCAAACCTTCATCCCCGAACTCGACCGCCTCATCGAGGCCTACGACAAGGCCGAAACGCTGGATGAAATCAAAGCCCTCGCCGTCCAGATCGAACAGATCATCCACGACGATGCGGCCTGGGTAAACGGTTGGGCTCGACCCTTCTACCGCGGAGGATTCTGGCGCTACATCAAATGGCCCCAAGATTTCAACGTCGCCGCCAGCCGCGACATGGAGGAGTTTTTCCTCCACTGGATCGATGTGGAGGAGCGCGATGAAATCGACCGCGCCCGCCGCACCGGCCAAACCTATCCCGCCGAGGTCCAAGTCTACGATCAGTTCAAAACCCAGTGAGCACGGCCCCTTCCAGTTCCTCCCCCGTCGTGCTCGAGGTTGACCACCTCGTCACCACGTTCGACACCGACGCCGGCACCTTGACCGCCGTCGATGGCGTCAGTTTCCAAGTGCACGCCGGTCGCACCCTCGGCATCGTGGGAGAATCCGGCTGCGGCAAAAGCGTCACCGCGCTTTCCATCATGCGCCTCCTGCCTCAACCCATGGGGCAAATCGCCAGTGGTCAAATCCGCCTCCAAGGTCAGGACCTCGTGTCGTTGCCCATCGAGGAAATGCACAAGATCCGCGGCGGCCGCATCGGCATGATTTTCCAGGAACCGATGACCGCCCTCAACCCCGTGCACACCATCGGTCGCCAGCTCAGCGAAGTGTTTCTCCTGCACATCACCAAAGACCCCAAGGAGGCATGGGCCAAGGGCGTCCGCATGCTGGAAAAGGTCGGTATCCCCGCGCCCGCCGAACGCATGCACGAATACCCGCACCAACTGTCCGGCGGTATGCGACAACGCATCGTCATCGCCATGGCCCTCGCCTGTGAACCTTCCGTGGTCATCGCCGACGAACCGACCACCGCCCTCGACGTCACCATCCAGGCCCAAATTCTGGAGCTCATGCAACAGCTCCAACGCGACCTCGGCATCGCCATCGTGCTCATCACTCACGATCTCGGCGTCGTGGCTGAAACCTGCGACGATGTCGTGGTCATGTATGCCGGCCGCGTGGCTGAAAGTGGTCCGGTGGAGAAGATCTTCAACAACCCGTCACACCCCTACACCCGCGGCCTGCTGGCTTCGATTCCCCGCCTCACCACCCCGCGCAAGGCCAAGCTCCCGGTCATCGAAGGCATGGTGCCCAGCTTGGCCGATCTGCCCGAAGGCTGCCGTTTTCAAAACCGCTGCCCCTACCGCGTGGACCAGTGTGCCGAGCATCCCACGCTCGAAGAAATTGCTCCGCAACACGCCTGCGCCTGCCACCGCTGGCGTGAACTGCCCGCCCTCAACGTCTCCTAACCGTGGATACTGCCAACTCTTCCTCCGCTGTGACTCCCGGCGAACCGATTCTCGAAATCCGCGACCTGCGCATGTATTTCCCGGTGCACGAGGGCGTCTTCAATCGCACCGCCCGCTTCTGCAAAGCAGTCGACGGCGTCACCCTCACACTCAACGCCGGGGAAACCCTCGGTCTCGTGGGCGAATCCGGCTGTGGTAAATCCACCCTCGGCAAATGCGTGGTGCGCCTCAACCAACCCACCGCCGGCGAAATCGTGTTCGAGGGCACCGACCTCGCGCCGCTCAAACGCTCCGCCCTCAAACCGTTCCGACGCCATCTGCAGATGGTGTTTCAGGATCCCGTCGAATCGCTCAACGCCCGCCACACCATCGGCGAGATTCTCACTGAGCCCTTCATCATCCACGGCATCGGGGATGCGGCCTCCCGCAAAGCCTCCGTCTCCGCCCTGCTGGCCCGCGTCGGCTTGCCCGCCAACGCTGCCGATCGCTATCCCTTCGAGTTTTCCGGCGGCCAACGGCAGCGCATCGGCCTCGCCCGCGCCATCGCGCTCAATCCACGCGTGCTCGTGTGCGACGAACCCGTTTCCGCGCTTGATGTGTCGATTCAAAGTCAGGTGCTGAACCTCTTCCTCGAGCTCCAACGCGAGATGGGCCTCAGCTACATCTTCATCGCGCACAACCTCGCGGTGGTGAAACACGTCTCCGATCGCATTGCCATCATGTATCTCGGTCGCGTGGTCGAACTCGCCCCCGCCGACGAAATCTACCGAGCCCCGCGCCATCCTTATACGCGCGCGCTCATCTCCGCGATTCCGCAACCGGAACCCCGCCGCAAATCCGAACGCATCATCATGGAAGGCGACGTGCCCAGTCCCATCGATCCTCCCTCCGGTTGCCCCTTCCATCCCCGCTGCCCGCACGCCACCGACAAGTGCCGCACCGACGCCCCCGCTCTCCGCACCGCCCCCGGCGCCATCGACGGCCACACCGTCTCCTGCCACTACGATCTATAGCGGAAACGGTTCACCCCTAGGAACGCCGAGTGCTCCCGTGTCCGCCGTAGTCCCGCAAGGCGGGACGAAGGCGGAAGCTCGGTCCCGTCGCCTCAGGGGCAGAAAAAGAACGGCTAAAAGAAGCGGAAACCCAAAACCACGGAGAACTGTCTCCCGCATCGAATCCATCAGCGGAATCACCCGACATACGATACGCTCCCATTCGCGTCGTGCCACTACGGGTGTTATAGAGCTCGATCACGCGCAAGAGCTCCGATAGTGACAGCTTGCCGTCACGGGCGGTGGCGTGTCCCCCACTTGACTCAACTAATGTGATGCAACTACATCTGATGCATGCGCACCACATTGGATATCGACGATGACGTATTGGCTCTCGCCAAAGAACTGGCGGCAAAAGAACGGCGCACCGCTGGATCCATTTTATCGTCTTTGGCCCGGCAAGGTTACCATGCCAAGCGCACCCCCGAGGACGCGGCGCTCCCCGCAATCCGCAAACGCAATGGCATTCGTATGCTCCCTCGTCGGCAAGAACCTGTGACCCTCGCCCACGTGCAAAAACTCCTGGATGAAGAGGGCGTTTAATGCGGGCACTCCTCGACGCCAATGTGCTGATCGCGCTCTTTGATGAGGACCACGTTTTCAACGAACGAGCTCACGTCTGGCTCGAGGGTCACGCCCACCTCGGTATCGCGACTTGTCCCCTCACCGAAAACGCGCTGATTCGGATTCTAAGTCATCCCAATTATAGTAAGACCTTGCGGTGCACTCCGGCTGACCTGATCGATGCGCTTTCCGAATTCGCGGCGAGCCAAGATCACGTATTCTGGCCCGATAGTCTGTCTTTTCGCAACGTTGGGGCCTTCGATCCGTCTCGAATTCTCGGTTCCCGACAACTGACGGACATCTATTTACTCTCTCTCGCCCGTCAAAATGATGGATGTTTAGTCACCTTTGATGCCCACATTCCTCTTTCGACCGTTCCGGGTGCGCGATCCGAACACCTCGTGGTCATTTAAGCGACTCACCGATCAGACGACGAAGCCCGACGACAAACAACCTGTCCCAATCACCGCTTGGATTTAGACTTAAACGCCAAGTCACCGAGCCACGGAGTTGAGCAATTTATTCATTTGTGGAACTGTGCGTTCTTACCGGCTTGGTGACTTCGTGTCCTCCGACCGAGTCCTCCGTAGCCTCGGCGAAGGGGGATGCGTTAAAATTAGCCCAATTCAATCGGACTGTGAGTCTTGCGCGCGACGACGACGTCCCCCGGCGAACCCGATTGCCAAGAAGCCCGCGATAATCGCGAAACTGCCCGGTTCCGGCACCGCGCTCGCCGAGGGCGCAAATCCACTTGCGGCCAACACGTCGAGGCCTCCGAACCCGGCGGCATGTTCAATGTCCCAACTGAAAGTCGCCGCCATCGTGTTTCCGTAATCAACCTGACTGTTGCCGATGTCTTGGCGCGTGCCACTGACAAAATTGCTAATGTCGTAGTCGTAGACGTTGGGATTGAACCCGCCGACCAAGAGACCCAATTCGAGGGTTTCACCGACCACGGCATCGAGTTCAATATCGAAGGCATAGTTCCGCAGTTCGTTGCCCTGACCATTCACGTAGGTCACGGTATTGTCGAAATCGACCACGCCGTTGATCACTGCCTTTTCGACAAACTCGTAAACGGTCACATTGAAATCCATGGAAAATATTTCCTCCGCGTAGGTATTTCCCAAATACCCCGGCACCGGATCCCGTCGCTGCACGGAAAAAGCCATATTGTTGCTCGCGGTCTCAAACTTGAGTCCATCCGTGCTGGCGGACGCCTGCAGCGTGAGGGCCAGATTCACCTTCACCGCGTCGCCATTGGCAAATCCACTGTTGCCGGCATTGACCGTAAACGTGTCGAAATTCGCCATGCCGTATCGAGTGTCGAGGGTGACGCCGCTTCCGACCCATCCAGTGTAGGCACTTGTGCTGGAGAACTGAATGTAGCCCCCGGCCGGATTGATGTCCCAACTCGTCGTATTCGTGGCCTCGGCCACATTACCCAGGTGCGTCACTGACCGACTCAGATTGTTCACATTTTGATGCCGCCCCGTCGTATCCACCGTGTAACCACTGCCATCCCCGGAATTCGGATTCGACAACACCACCTGAGTTGCAACTTGAGCGTGAAGCGAGGCCGCGAGGCCAAGGCCCAGCGCGATTCGAATGAGGAGCGTTTGCATATGGACCCAACTCTATCGCAAACCGCCTTCCCATGGTATCATCCGTCGGGACGAGACCGACCTCATCCCGAGGGTTGAGATCGAAACCACACTTACACACGATCTCAACCGTCCCGCCTTAGGCCAGAGCGACCTGCCCAACCGCCACCCGAACCTCCCAACCGTCACCACTCTGCAGTAATCATCGCGAGCAAGCTCAGCTCCTACCTCGGAGGCAAACGCAGTCGAAGGAAAGCCGAAATAAATCGCGGTCCCCGCGTAGGCACCCGGTGGTCCGGCGACCTGACCATGATCTGCTTCCCTTTGCGTTCTTACCTTCTTGGCGACTTTGCGTTAAAATAGCTAACTCCGGCTCATTCGGAGTTCGCTTGACCCATCATCCCCTTCACGTTCCCGCCGCCAGGCCGAGTGGGAAACCAACTCCGTCGGTCCACCGCCTATCCAGGACGGAAACCGCGGTGGCGACTACAATAAATTCGCGCGTTGCGACCGATTGACTTGCCGCCGCGAACCGCTTTGCGGTTGCGTGGTCGCCCTTCATGGCAAAATCCGAAAAGCAGACCGACTTCCCGTTTGAGCTCGATGGAGACCAGCCAGCCCAGCCCATGAGCGTGCGCCTTACTGGGGGCAAACCTGCCAAACACCTCTCCCGCCAACAGAAAAAGTTCGGGCAACTGCTCAAGGAAGTCGAAAAACTCCGCGCCCGCCAGCAACGCATCACCACCACCTGGGAACGCTTTCTCGCCGCCTACCTCGAACGCATCCACCCCGAGGAACAGCGGCAGCACGAACTCCGCAAGGACGTCGTCCGCCAACTCGCCACCCACCTCCACAATCCCGGGAAACTCGGGCCGCGCCAACGCGACGCCCTCGCCGACCTGATCGAGGCTCAGCTCGAGGTCATCCTGAATCACGAACCCGAGCTCTCCGACCCCGAACTGCTGGCCCTGATCGAACACTTCAAACAACGCAACGCTGCTGCGCGCGCCTCTCGCGGCGACGACGAAGTCGAGGACGAGGAGGACGAGGTCAACGATTTGCCGCCCCTTGTCTCCGAACTGATTCGCGACCTTGATCTCGATCCCGCCGGCTTCCGCAGCGGCATGAGCCCCGACGAGATCGAACAGGAAATCGAACGGCAAATGTTGGAGGACATCGGCATCGACCCGGAAGAATTCAACTCCGAGCCCACGTCGCGGTCGCGTAAAACCAAGCGCAAAGGTAAACGCAAAGGTCAGAGCAAGGCCGCCGATCCTCGGGTGCAGGCCGAGCAGGTCGAGGAGGCGCGCAAACGCACTCTCTCCGTCATCTACAAACAACTCGCCAAAGTCCTTCACCCCGACCTGGAAAGTGATCCAGTAAAGCGCGAGCAAAACCACCACCTCATGCAGGAGCTCACCACCGCCTACAAAAAGGGCGACTTGCACACTTTGCTCCGACTCGAGCTCTCCTGGATTCACCGAGAGGAGGACGATCTCGACCGCCTCACCGACGAAAAGCTCAAGGTTTACATCGAACTCCTCCACCAGCAGGTCGCCGATCTGCGTCGAGAGGTCGCGTCCATCCCCTTCTTGCCCCAGTTCGCCCTCGTCGGCCGCTTCGCCAATCCCTTTTCCGGCGAACCAGAAGCTCTCGCGCCCATCTTGACGACCCTCCCGCCCTACACCGCATCGCTCGAGGAGGCCAAAGCCGCCCTGCAAGGCCCCGCCGCCCGCACCGAACTGCGCGACATGATCCGAGCGCACATCGAACAGCAAAAACGCCTACCCGACCTCAGCATGTTCGGTTTCTGACGAGGGATCGAAATCAGCCGTATCCATGCAGACAGATTTAACCACGAACCCACAAAACCCCCGTAAG
>CAXBOL010000046.1:0-12850 GCA_963977295.1 uncultured Opitutaceae bacterium | reverse complement strand
CACCAAGCGCACGGGCCATCGGGCGAAGGTCAGGGTGCCGATGAACACGGTCAGCAGGATGGCGGCAAAGACGACCGCGCTGGTCAACCAAGTCGACCCCCACACCAGATTCATCGCGGTGACAGCACGGGTCTCCAGCAGTAGGAACCCCAGCCCGAAACAAAACATGGGCACATCCATTCCTTCCCGCCGGCGCACACTTTGCCGCAGGTCTGGAGAGCACACGAAGACTCCGACCAAGGTCAGGCCGGTGATCCAAGCAATGATCAGCCAGTAAAAGGAACTGAGGGAACGGTCGGCGAGATAAAGAAATGGCCAGTCGTCGTTGGGGAGGTCCAGGCGCGTGAAATCGATCGCCCCCTGATCCATGGCGTCCTGCCAGACCTGACGGTGCGGTGGGTTGATGTGGGCAAAGGCGGGGCCCGCCATGTAGATTTGACGAAACAGTCCGAAGTGCTCGGTGTGTACGACCGGTGCCCGTTGAAAAACCTGCGCCAGCATGGCGTTGATGCGGTCGTCGATGAAGTTCCCTGGACTCATGAAGTAGAGAATAAGTGCGCCATCATCGGTCAGGTGGGAAGCCGCTGCCCGGAGCGCATCGAGAGAGTAGACGAAATTATCGAGTCGCACGTTCGACAGAGCCGAGAGTCGGGTCATCGAATCCAGGGTGCCGAAAACGATGGTGTCGTAGCGCTCGCGATTGTCGTTGAGGAACGCGCGGGCATCGGTGTTGAAAATACGGACTCGGGGGGAGTCGTAAGGGTGATTCGGGTGGACCTCGCGTCCGAGTTGGATGATGACGGGGTCAATTTCGACCACGTCGACCTGGGTGGCTCCCTCCTGCAGGAGGGTGGCCACGTCGTTGCCTGTGCCGGCTCCCAGCACCAGAGCGCGACGCGGTTGATGACCCGACAGCGTGTAGGGGAGGTGATAGCCACGGGCGGATTTGGGCCAGTAAGGGTTCTCGAGATCGGTCTGAATCGGAATCTGGTGCAAAGACCCGTTGGCCAAGACAGCGACACTCTTCGTTCCCGGTTGGTCGTTGGTGATCTCTTTGAGGGCCAGACCGTAGTAGGGGCTGTAACGTTCCGAGGTTTCACTAAAATGAACGATCGCGATCGCCAGTCCGCCACAGATTAAATGGCTGATCAAGTGGCGCGAGGTTTTGCGCGCAAACCAAGCCGTGCCGAGCACCCCGATAAGCATCCAGTGGAACGGGGAGAGTTGAGCGAAGGCGATCGCGGCGAACCCGACGGCGCCCAGCATCGCCCCGGCCAGATCCCACCCATAGCCCCCAAGTGCTCGGCCGGCGCGTTTGAACTCCACCAGTCGATCCGCCACCATTTGCCCGGCGGGAATAAACGCGATCACGACTAGGATGAAACATCCGACGACCGGCAGCCACACATTGTCGATTACCGGGGCCGACTCGCCCAGATCGTAGTAGAGCAGCCAGAGATGCTCTTCTCCGCTCGACTGGGTGAAGATCACTTTTCCCAACCCGGCGTAGCTGGCCACCAACAAAAGAAACAGGGGCATCCACCACTCAGAGAGTTTGGGGTAACCGGAGCGCATGCAACCCAGACCCAAACCGAGAAAACTGCCGATCAGCAATAGATTGGGGAAGTAGGCGAGGACGCGAACCTTCGCGCCGCCCCAGCGGATGATGGCGAGTTCGAGAAACAGAATCAGTCCGGAAAGTAGTAGCAGTTGCACTCCACTGCCGGAGCCGAGGCTGGCGGACGGTTCGGGCGACGCGCTGACGAAGAGGGGAGGAGAATTTCGGGTTGAACTCACGTAAGGAAGGCATGGGCAGCTGGCGATGCTGCTTCGTTCCCACGAAAGAAGTCCTCCCCTTTTGTTCGAGATAAATCGTTGGCCGCTCCTCCCCGCGGGATTGCAAAACTCTGGGGAACTTAGAGTAGGGCTAGGGGCATTTAGTAGGGACAGGCATTAAAATTAAGGATTCGAGAACGTGAGCAGTGCCCGATTTCCGAAAGCACTGGGACCCTGGGACCACGCGGCGGTGTTTTTGATCGAGTTATTTGGTGATACGGTTCTACATCTGACTTGCGTCTTATGTTTTGGTATCCCCTCCATGAATCACCCTATCAGCGGTTTTCGGATTCGTCCGAGATTTGAACGAACGGTTCCGTTTCCATCCGTTGAAATTTGCCAGCGGATCAAGGCGTCCTCGTCGGCGAATGCCACGGAGTGTGAAGTGCGCTCAGTCGGCGGGATGGTGGTGGTTCATGTCGCCGAGTCGCAGCGCCACCGGTGGTCCCCCCGGCTGCAGTTGAGTTTGGAACCCACGAAGGATGGAGGCACGCACATCGTGGGGGTTTACGGGCCGGAACATGAAGTGTGGGCGATGTTTATTTATGGTTACCTCGTGACGGGACTATTGGGCACGTTTTCTGGAATTTACGGCGGTGCTCAGCTCTTTCTCGGTCAGCCCCCTTGGGCGCTCTGGATCTGTGGTTCGATGGCCGTGGTGGCCGGTGTGCTCTATCTGGTGGCGCAGCTTGGCCAGAAATTGGGAGCCTGGCAGACCTTTGAACTTCATCAAGTTTACCAAGATGCGCTTGAGCGGGCCACCCCTGATCTGGTGGGCTCGCGGTAAGACTGGGAGGGGCGTTACACTTTCAGGCTGATTTTCCATCAAGCCCAGAAGATTGAGGGTTGGCCTTGCGTGATGGGGAAACGGGTTAAGGGTGGGAGGGCTGGGAACTTTCCGGCCGTCGAATCTTTTACCTGTATTATGTCAAAATCCTCCTATCCCTCGTCCGCGGGGAATGGTCTTCCGTCTCTCGATGCACTGTTGCAGCAGGCGAAATCCCTCCTCATCATTCCCGTTATTGTTATCTTGGGGCTCGCGAGCTTCACGTCCTTCTACACGGTTCAGCCCGAAGAGGAAGCGGTGGTTAAGCGCTTTGGCAGCGTGATCGCCATCAACCCACCGGGGTTCCACTTCAAAATTCCGTTCGGGATTGATCGAGTTTCTCTCGTGCCGACCGCTCGGGTCCTGAAGGAAGAGTTCGGGTTCCGCTCGGTTAATACCGGAGGCCCCACCCAATACGTGAAAAGCCGCGAACATCGCGGGGAGTCACTCATGCTGACGGGTGACCTCAAGGTGATCGACGTCGAATGGGTGGTGCAGTTTCAAATCGCTGACGCCTCAAAATTCTTACACGAAGCGCGCGATCCGATCCAAACCATTCGCGACAACGCTGAAGCCGTGATGCGCCGTATCGTGGGCAACAGTCTGGGCAGTGACGTGTTGACGGAAAAACGCGTGCAAGTCGCGATGTCGGCGCGGCTCGAACTCCAGGAATTGCTCAACAGCTTTAATTTAGGAGTGCAGATCAACACCATCGAATTACAGGACGTTACTCCGCCCGAAACGGTCAAGCCCGCCTTCAATGAGGTCAATCAGGCCGAACAAGAGCGAGAGCGACTGATCAACGAGGCCGAAAAACGCCGTAATCAAGTGATCCCGCGTGCCGAAGGTCAGGCGTTGCAAATTATCGCAGGGGCCGAAGCTTACCGCGCCGAACGCGTCAATCGGGCTCGAGGTGAAGCAGGTCGCTTTACCGCGATCTTGTCTGAATACAGCAACGCTCCCGCGATCACCCGTCAGCGACTCTATCTGGAAATGATCGACCAGGTTCTGCCGAAAGCGGGACCGGTTTACATCATGGAAGACGGCGTAAGTTCGCCGATCCCGTTACTTAATCTTGGTCAGTCCGGCACCGCGTTGCCGAATGGAGGTGGAAAATGAACCGTCAAACTGTAACTGTGTTTAGTCTCGTCGTCGCGCTGGTTGTAGGCGCTGTCGTGTTGTCCTCGTCGGCCTACACCATTGATCAGGCCGAACAAGCCATCATCGTTCAACTCGGTGCTCCCGTGGGTGGACCGATCACCGAACCGGGGCTGCATTTCAAAATGCCCTTTATCCAAGAGGTGCGGCGTTTCGATAAACGGTTGCTGTCGTGGGACGGTGATCCGAATCAAATCCCGACTCGGGGCGAACAATTCATTTCGGTCGATACCACCGCGCGATGGCGCATCGTGGATCCCCTCCGGTTCTTGAAAAGTGTGCAGAATGAGCGTGGAGCAACGATGCGGTTGAACGACATTCTTGATTCGGTGGTGCGGGACCACATCTCCGCGTCCGACCTCGTCGAAATCGTCCGTTCGAAAGATTGGGAAATTTCGGAAGAGGATCTCGCTCGCGCCCAAGCTGGCAGTGAAGGTGATGAAGAAATTCTCCGCCAGCGTGTCGCAAGTGGTCGGCAGGAATTGGTAAAATCCATCTTGGCGAAAGCCAGCGTGCAGATGCCGGATTACGGTATCGAGTTGGTGGATATTCGGATCAAGCGCATCGATTACGTGGAGGCCGTGCAGCAACGGGTCTTCGAGCGCATGATCGCGGAACGTCAGCGCATTGCGGAACAGTTCCGCTCCGAGGGTCAAGGTCGCGCCGCCGAGATCGACGGTATTACGCAACGCCAACTCGCGCAGATCACCTCCGAGGCTCAACGCAAGGCGGAGTTGATCCGCGGTGAAGCCGATGCAGAGGCGACGCGAGTTTACAATGAAGCGTTTGGGGCGGACCCCGAGTTCTTTTCCTTCTTTCGCTCGTTGGAAAGTTACAGCCGATCCATCGGCGATAAAACCACGCTGTTCCTCGGACCTGAGTCCGATTACGTGCGCTATCTACGCGACTCCAGTCCCCAACCGGATAAGTCCCAGAAGTAGGTGGGTTTGATCGGTGGTTCCCGCTAATCTGGCTTGAAGCTTTCGAGCTTCGAGCCAGACGGTCGGAAGCCGGTCAGTTGGTTAGCGGTAAATGATACGGGAAGCCAGTATTAAGGCGTGAACCCAGGAATGGCACTCAGATCGACCTCGTCTCGCTGTTCGCTGTCGATATGGGTTTGGGCATAGTCGAGAAAGACTCGCTCGCGGACGAAGACATCGAAGAGATCGGGATCAATGTGACCCGTCAGTCGAAGCTTGCCGAGGATGTGGAGCGCGTCGGTGAGTGATTTACCTTTTTTGTAGGGACGATCTTTGGCGGTGAGTGCCTCAAAAATATCGGCGATCGCCATGATACGAGCTTGGACCGACATCTGGTCGCCGGTAAGCCCTCGCGGGTAGCCTTTGCCGTCTACCCGCTCGTGATGTCCGCCGGCAAATTCGGGCACGTTGCGGAGGTGTTTGGGCCACGGCAGCGATTCCAGCATACGGATGGTCACATCGATATGATGTTGGATAATCTCTCTCTCCGCTGGATTCAAGGTGCCATAAGGAATGGAAAGGTTGTCGACTTCATCGGTAGTGAGAAAATTGACCCGCTCACCGGCACCATTGGTCCAACGATATTTGGTGGCGATGGTGCGGACGCGGTCCTGTTCCTCCTGCGGCATGCCTTCTTGACCAATATTGGCTTGGTGGAGAAAAGTTCGATCGCGTTCGATTTCGGCGAGGCGATCGGGCAGTTGGGTCTTGTTGCCAGAACGCAGCAACTCCAGCTCAATGTCGCGTTTGATGATTTCGAAGCGAGTATCAATCAGTTCGATACGATCAAACAAAGTTTCAAGTTTGGTCGCCTTGTCGACGACGTGGACGGGGGTCGTGACTTTGCCACAATCGTGCAACAGTCCGGCAATCTTCAGTTCGTAGCGATCGCGGTCGTTCATGGTCCAGTCGGCCAGCGGTCCATGTGACGTGCGATGCACGGCTTCGGCCAGAGCCATGGTCAAGATGGGCACACGGGCGCAATGGCCAGCAGTGTAGGGAGACTTTTCGTCGATCGCTTGATTGAGTAAGCTGATGAACGATTCGAAAAGTCGTTCCAGTTGGTTGATCAAGACCTTGTTGGTGAGAGCCATGGCCGCTTGAGACGCGAGCGACTCGACCAGACTGATGTCAGTCGGATTAAACGCGATTATCTCACCGGTATTCCGATCCCGCGCATTGATGAGTTGGATCACGCCGATGATCTCGTCGTCGTAACTCTTCATCGGCACGGTGAGGAACGACTTGGAGCGGTAACCGAGCTTGGCGTCGAATTGTTTGGTGCCGGAAAAATCGAACCCTGGTTCCTGGTAGGCATCAGCGATGGCGACGGTCTGGTCCTTCAGCGCCGAAAACGTGGCGACCTGAAGTAAATTAGGGTTTCGCTGTTGATCGTAGAGTGCGAGCGGCGGGTAGGGAATTTGTTTTCCGGTGGAGCCGCCCAGGGCGATGTTCAGGGAATCGTTGTGAATAATGGCGAAGTGCAGGTGATCCGGATCGTTGTCGTTGCGACGGTAGAAGCTGCCACCATCCGCGTGGGTGATCGTCTTGGCTTGCAGAAGGATGTGCTCCAATAAGTGGTCGATGTTCTTCTCTCTCGAAAGGGCGATGCCGATTTGGTTCAATTGCGCAACGCGCTGGAGGAGCGGGGGCGTGCTTTCTGGTGGTTCCAAGTCTCTAGGTTCCGGGGGCATAGGGCGTCAAATTAGGCTGCCGAAGTGGGATCACAACAGGTTAGTCAGGAAAGCTGATACAAAAATGGGGTCCGCTGTCGAAAACCGGTTTTGAGTCCAGGCGAAAGACGATGTCATGGCGGATGGGTTCAAACCATTTCGGGGTGCTAAAGCCGCCCCCATTCCCGATCTCAAGCCGTATTCTCGGTTCTCATCCGGATTGAATACGAGGCGTTGACGTAGTGCAGTGCTCTTTAAAATCTGAGAAAGGGAATCTGCAGAAATTAATGAATTTAGATCAAAGTAAGAACGTTTTGGACTGGAGGAGCGAACAGCGGGAACGAAGTCAATTTTCGGTTCGTCCTATTGCTTGGCCGGAGATGCATGATTGGTATCTCGAGAGCGGACGGCTCGTCCATTCAAGCACTGGCTTTTTTTCCGTCACGGGACTTAGTTACATGTTGCCGGGAGGTGAGTCCTCGGTCACGCAGCCCTTTATCCTCCAACCCGAAGTTGGAATATTGGGGTTCTTGATGTGTCGAGATGGGGACGGGGTGCATCTCTTGGTCCAAGCGAAGACGGAACCGGGTAACAGGGAGGGGACGCAATTGGCGCCCAGTTTTCAATGCACCAAGAGCAACTATGAGCTGCGGCATGGGGGCGAGATCGCTCCGTTTTCGGAACATTTTTTGCAGAGCCAACGCCACCTCCTGTTGACCGATGTTTTGCAGAGTGAACAGGGCACCCGGTTCATCGATAAGTATAACCGCAACATGGTCGTATCGGTGGAGCGGGACACGGTAGACCTCTCGTCCCGTGCGCGGCTGGCTTGGCGTTGGTTGCCGGTCGCCCTGATCAGTCAGTTAATTGCTCGAGATTTCCTGTTCAACACTGATGCACGCTCGGTGCTTTCGACCACCGACTGGGCGGGATTGTGTGAAGATGCTGAACCATTCGGTCGATGGCGGAGTAAGTCAGGATTTGGTGAAGCGCTGTGGCGGTCTTACCATACGGAAGTCGACGCCCTCGCGCTAATGTCTTTTCGGCGACGTTTGGAGGATCAACAACGCTTGTTCCCGGTTGAAACCAACCTCGTCGGTTTGGATGATATGCCGGGATGGGAGTTTGGTGCAGGCGGCGTTCTGCCGAGCACGTCCTTGCCGGGGCCTTCGGTTCGATTCTATGCCGTGCAGGCGAAAGATCGGGAGATTTCACACTGGACACAGCCGTTGCTTACGTCGAACACCTCGGGACTCGTGCTGCTAGTGGCCCGTCCCCACGATGGTATCCTTAGATTTGGCATCAGACCCTCGAGAGAGCCAGGGTTTGCCAATGCGGTGCAACTGTCGGCAACCGGCCAAGTTTTACCGGGCGAACCGCAATCGGTGGACATGGTCAATGAACTCTGTGCCCGATGCGCTGCGAGTGAACACGGAGAGGCTCAGATAATTTTTGATTGCCGAACGACGGAGGAAGGCGGCCGATTTTTTCAGGATCTTAATCGCTATGTCATCGTGCTGGTTCCAGACCGGATTCAGCTGCCGGATGAAGCGAATATTTGTTGGCTGACTCTTGCGGAAATTAACGTGCTAAAGCGTGAGTCCGGGAATTTTACCAATGAGTTTCGATCGATTCTCTCGTTATTGTTGGTCTATCTTTGAACTCCGTCTGAACGCCCTCATGGTTCACAAACTCTATAGGCATTTCCAGCGAAGATACCAGCGTTGGCGGCGGTATCGGCGGTTACCGGGATGGGTTGCGTTACCTCGTGCACCGAATCTATCGAAGGAGGCCTTTCTGGAGGGGCTTCCCGGCTTTTTCGAGCTGCGGCCAGCCGCGTGGTCCCACTCATCATTGCCTTGGCCTGTTGCGCTACCATTTTTAAGTCGCTCTGAACGCGCTTGGCGCACGGTGAAGTCACGACGAATTCCGGCGTTGGGATGCTTTGTGCGTTCGAATGCGATCTGCGGTGGCGAGGGGTATGTTTACGAGTCGGACCAGTTGGGTTGGGATCCCCTGACGGTTCCATGGGAGTGGCGGCAACGTATTCGAGAGGTGCCGGAGGAGGTTCCACTTTTGAATAATTCGAGCCCGATCAAGCGGGTTGATCGCACTCTGCTGTGGTTCATTTCTCGCGACTATAATAGCTATGGGCATTGGTGGCTCGATTTGATACCTCGACTCTATTTGCTGCATCGGGATCACTCTGCATGGCTGCGGAAGTGCGCGGTGGCGATCCCTGACGATTTGGCGGATTGGGCGAGGGAAAGTCTGGTCGAGCTGTTTGGATTGGCGGCAGGGCAATTGATTGAATTTTCCCTGAAAGGAGGTGAGTTCTTATCCGCCCCAACTGTCGTAATGCCGACGATGATACACCAGGATCACCATTTCCATCCCATGGCCGCAGAGTTCTATACGAATTTTCTTAGCACCGTGATTACCGGTGCGGTGACGCACACTTCGGCACCCCAGTTCATGTTCTTGACCCGGGGGAATCTTCCGAGGGCCAGATCCTTGAAAAATAACGACGCCGTGGAACAACTGTTCCACGCGGAGGGTTTCACTTTGATCTCGCCGGAATTACTCGGCTGGCGGGATCAAATTGCGCTTTTTCGGAATGCGAAAATTGTCGCCGGAGAACATGGATCAGCGATGAAGAATATGCTCTTCGCGCCGGCCGGATCCGTTCAGTTAATAATTAATCGATTGAATCCCAATCAGGCTTCAATCGCGGCGATGAAGCAGCAGTTTTGCCTGATTCTGAAAGCAGAAGGATTCCATCCGAAGAACTACCATGTGCCCTACCGGGTTGACTTGGTGCGACTTCAGCAGGCGATCAAGCAGACCAAGTCGGAGGCCCTGTCCCTCACATAAGTTGGATTCGCCGATGGCCGAATCACAGCGAGGGGGTCAGGACTCTTTGATTCTTAAATTACGGAACCAGACGCGGTGGCCGTGATCTTGGAGCCCGATGTGACCTTTCTCCAAGGTCGCGAAGTCTTTCCACTTACTGAATTTGGAGTTGGCGATTTGCTCCCTCCACTTGGGGCTATGCATTTCGTAGGTGGTGGTCATCACGCCATTAAGCCAGTATTCTACGTGGTTGCCGCGCACGATGATGCGACCTTCGTTCCATTGGCCGATGGGTTTCGTCTCATCGCTGGTGGCGGGTTCGATGGCATACAAGGATGCCGAGTGTTCGGCAGGGCCAACCGGTAATCCTTTCCCGGAGCGGAAGCCGAGGTTGTCAAGCACCTGATATTCGGGCCCGGTGAGGTAGGGTTCCTTGGGGCCTTCGCCGACGTTAAACATGACGCCGGAGTTGGTGCCGGCTTCCACCTTCCATTCGAAGCGCAGTTCGAAGTCATCGTAGACCTTCTCGGTGATGATATTCGCATGGGGACTGCCTTTCGGTTGGTCGGTGAGATGCATGGTGCCGTCTTGCACGACCCAGATACCATCGATTTTGGCGCCATTGTAACCCCGCCATCCGTTGAGAGTTTTTCCGTCAAAGAGTGCAACGAAATCGGCTTCGGGCGCTGGATCTTTCGCGGCACAACCAACGGTCGTGATCACCAGAGAGAGGAGGAGGGGAGTCAGTCTAGGCATGGGAATAGTGGAGTCGGTGGTGGTGAGAAAAATCAAAGTTGGTCGAGTTGGAGATCATCGAAGAGCACGCCGCCGCCCACTTCAAGGGCAGTGGAATACATTTCCAGACGGAGGCGTCCGTCGGCAGGGATGGTGACTTCGCAAGCGGCGGATTCCCAGGTGGGGGCTTTTTGGGATTTGTTGCGCGCGAGGGACAGGGCGAGTTCACCATTGAGGTAGATCTCAGCGGTCAAGGGATCTTGCTGGTCCCAATAAGTGTGGCGGGCGTATTGGAGCGAAAAGCGGTAGCGGGCACCCGGTTCGAGGCCTGTAATGATTTGACCGATACCTCCGGGGCCGTGGCCTCCGAGGTCGATACATGCTTTGCCGTCGGGAGCACCGAACCGCTCGAAACTGATGACATCGACATTTTCACGTAATACGAGCCAACCGGGAAGTTGGTGACCAAAGAGGTGCGGATTGTCGCCGAAGCTGGCCGGGACGGCGGCTTCGAAACTCGGGTTGGCGATGGTGGGGCTTTCGGGTAGGTCGGGGAGTCCGCCAGGTTGGAGTCGAAGGTGGTCGATCACCATCCCGAATTCTCCGGGCATAGTGGAGCGTAGTTCAAGGGTTATTACGCCGTTGGCATCCGAGCGAAGCGGGATGCCGATGCCGTCGATATAGTCGGGAGCGTTGGACGTGTTACGTAAAGTGGTGACGAGTTTGCCGTTGGCCCAGATTTCGGTCGTGACGATGATGGGGGTGTTGCCGCGATCCTTTTGGTCGGCGTAGGCAAGTCGGAGCGTGTAATCGGAGCCGGGTTTGAGATCGGTGATGGTTTGACGGATAGCGCCGGGTCGATCGCCGTTAAGGTCGAGGGAGTAGTGGCCGTCGGCGGAAGGGAGTGCGGAGGAGGCGTGGAGTTTCACATTGCCGGAGGTGACTTCCCAGTCGGGTAGGGTTGAAGTTACCGTGCGAGCATGGGCTTGGGGATTGGATTCGAAGGACGCGTTTTTAAGGTAGCCCGCCGTGAAGGCGGCGGCATCGAGCGGACGGATGCGGATGTTGCGCCAGCCCATTTTGAAAGACCGGGCATCTTTGATGCCGTGGACCTGCAGACCAATGAAACCGCTGGGGTAACTGGCATGGAGAGGCTCGTTGACGAGGTCCTCCACCAAGTGGCCGTTGACCCACGTTTGAATGCGAGGACCTCGCGCGACAACGCGAAGTTTATTCCAGCTCGCGGGGTCGGAGTAGTGGTGACCCTTAGCGATCGTTTCGGGTGAGCTCATCCAGCCGCTACCGACGGCCTCGGCGTAGAGCACGCCGGTGGTGGGCGAGTTGGGGCCAAGGTTGCGACGAATTTCGACTTGCGGGCCCCAGACGCGTCCGGCCTGTTGCGTGTTGTTTTTACCGATAGTTTCTGGGCGCACACTGGAACGGAATTGCACGCCGGAGTTGGTGACGTCGTCGATCCACACCTCCATCTCCAGCTCGAAGTCCGCAAATTCACGGGTAGAGCAGAGAAACGAGTTGGGACTGTCGGCAACCGTGCGTCCGATGATCGCGCCATCTTCGACCGCGTAGGTGTGTTCGCCGTTGAGTCGGGCCCAGCCGTTAAGGGTTTCGCCATCGAAAAGATTGATCCACTCCGAGGTTGCTGGCTCGATTCGAGACTCGCGAGGGAGCGCAAATGCCATGATGGCATCACCGGAGGGTGTGCCGATTTTACCACCGCCTCCGCAGGCGATCGCGACGAACTGTCGACCGTCGACCTCGTAGACACTGGGGGTGGCGTAACCGCCGGAGGGGAGCTGAAACTCCCACAGCAGGCGTCCCCCGTTTTTCTCGAACGCGTGGAACTTTTCATCGGCGGTGGCAGCCACGAAGACGACCCCGCCAGAGGTCGCGACCACTCCGCCGAAGTTCATTGAGCCGGTGTTGCGGATACCCTGTTTGACCAAGTGGGGATATTCGCCGAGTGGCACTTCCCAGCGGATGGCGCCGGTGCCGAGGTCGACGGCACTGAGTTTACCCCAGGGCGGTTTGATCCATGGCGCCCCAAGGTCGTCGGTGAATTTCTTATATCCGGCCATGACGTAGCGCGTGGGCATGCCGGAGAAGTTGGTCTCGGCGCCGGTCTCGAGGGAGCGGAGATGGGCGATCACGGCCGCCCTCTCGGTGGCCGAAAATTGGGGGAAAGCGGGCATGAGGCCTTGCCCGGTTTGCAGTTGGGCATCGATTTCGGCGTCGGTTTTCTGGATTGTGAGCAATGAGGGAAACGCCGGAGGCACCCCTTCACGTTTCAAGCCGTGGCACGCGGCGCAGTTTTCGACGTAGAGCTTTCGTCCGATTTGCGCGGGGGAGGCATCGGAAGTGAGCCCAGGGCCCTCGGGCACCAATTGCATCTTGGAGGGGGAATCGTGGGAGTTGACGTAAAGAAGATTGCTGGCGGCATCGAAGGAGGCACCGTGCCATTCGATACCACCCAGCGTGCCCGGAATACTGATACTATCCACCAGGGAAGGCGGGGAATACATGGGCACGTTGCGGAGCTGGGCAAAGACTTCACGAGCGAGGGCTGCGCGTTCCGGGGTGGAGTCGTCGAGGTCGGCCTCCGTAATACTGGTGCGACTGAGTGAAGCGGGCAGCCGCGGGATGGGTTGGGTAGGCCACGCTTCCTCACCGGGAATGGTTGAAGGCGGCACCGGCACTTCATCGACGGGAAAGATTGGTTCTCCGGTTTCGCGATCGAGCACGAAAATAAGTCCCATTTTGGTCAGCTGCAC
>CAXBOL010000045.1:0-12933 GCA_963977295.1 uncultured Opitutaceae bacterium | reverse complement strand
ATGGACGCGCGACGCCAGCTTGGTCGACGCTGCCACTGCCCTGCGCCAAGAACTCGGCGGTGACCTGTTCACCGATCACAACGTCTTCCTTGAGGCCGTCACCGCTGCGCTCAAGAAGCGCAAACTAAAGCTCTCCGCCGCCGAGTTGAAGCTCATCATCGCCGCTGTCAGCTGGCGCGACGAGTCCGCCCCGCCCGTCATCAAGAAAGTCCACAAACCCGGCAAAGCCCAAATCAACCCACTCCACGGTCTCTACCTTGTAGGGGCGTCGCTGGCCGACGCCCGCTCCGGACACCGCTCCGGCTCCATGGTCGAATACGAACCCGACAGCGAACTGCGCGACCACGAGCAAATCCCATTCACCGAAGCTCCGCCTTCGGGGCTACCCGGCGGCCTGCCCTCAGAAGCTTCAGCGCAGGCGGGCATCGAAGCCTTCATCCAACGCGAGGTCCTACCCTACACGCCCGACGCGTGGATCGTTCCGGCCGACATCAAGATTGGCTACGAAGTCAGCTTCACTCGCCACTTTTACGAGCCGCCCAAACTGCGCACGCTCGCCGAGATCAGCGCCGACATCCTCGCGCTGGAGCAGGAGACGGAAGGACTGCTCCAAGAAATAACGAATGGAGTATCGAAATGAGCCGACGAAAGCACAACTATGCGTCGTTGATGGTGCGCTCGCTGGATGATTTCAAAGCGCTTAATGACGACTTCGATTCGGAGTGGTTCTTTCGTGGCCAAATGTGCTCCCATTGGGATTTGGCTACCTCGTTGGAAAGGGCAGATTCCGATCTGCAACGGAGTGAATTCGCAGCGTTCGAAGCGCATTCATTGAACGGAGCCCGCAGACTTCTGGAACGGGATATCGATAGTGGAGATAACTTCTCGCGACTGGCGTTCCTTCAGCATCACGGATGCACGACGCGACTTCTTGATTTCACCCGATGCCTCAAAGTTGCTCTCTACTTTGCCGTTCAACATGGATCTTGCGAAAGCAACGAAAATGCCACCGCGAACGGTGCGATTTGGGCAATTTCGAAGTCAGCGCTGGACGAGAAGATTTGGGAGATAAGCGGCGATTGTGGCGAAAATGCTGAGGGAGTTTCCCGTCGTCTAATCCAAGAATCCATTTTTAAAGGCGGCGAGGCAGACTCGGACGATGCGCTCGCGGTGGTGTTCTGCCACCCCTGCCAGCCAAATCCCCGGATGGTCGCCCAGAAGGGCCTGTTTCTCGCGCCTCTGAATCTTCAGAATGACTTCAAAGCGAATCTGACAACAGGGTTGAACCTGACGGGAGCAAAAGAGCCGGTCCGGCGCTTAGACTCGATTGAACACCTTCCGTTGGCCTTAAAAGAGGAAGACGTGATCAAGTTAATAATTTCGGATGAGGCCCAGCCTCACATGCTCGAATACTTGGCTAACGAAGGCATCGATGAGGATGCGCTATTCCCGAAAGTAGATGAATTCGTGAAACGTCTGAACGAATGGCGACCGAGTAAGGGAATGACATCATGATCGAAGGACTAAATCCCTATCCGGAATACCGACAGTCAGGGCTACCTTGGCTCGGACGCTGTCCGAAGCACTGGGGTGTTCGCCGCACGAAGATTCTATTCAATGAGCGTGCCCAAAAGGGTTTCCCTACCGAGCCCTTGCTAGCTGCGACGCAGACAAAAGGCGTCGTCAAAAAGGAGGACTACAAGACACGAACCGTCACAGCACAGAAAGATCTCCACCTGCTTAAACTCGTCGAAGTCGGAAACTACGTTATTAGTCTACGCTCGTTCCAAGGCGGCATCGAAGTGGCCCACTGCCGCGGCATCATCAGCCCGGCCTACACGGTGCTGGAACCGCGAAAGTCAGCAAAGTCCGGCTACTACTCTCACTTCTTCAAGGCGAAACCCTTCATCGACAGTCTCACGCTTTTTGTTACCGGCATTCGCGAAGGACAGAACATCGACTATGAGCGTCTGAGTCGCGCCGAGTTGCCGATGCCACCAGAGGACGAACAAGCCGCCATCGTGCGGTTTCTGGACCATGCGAATCGGAAGATCGACGGCTTCATCCGTGCCAAGCGAAAGCTGATCGGGCTGCTGAACGAGCAGAAACAGGCCATCATCCACCGCGCCGTCACCCGCGGCCTCAACCCCGACGTCCCCCTCAAACCCTCCGGCATCCCCTGGCTCGGCGACATCCCCAAGCACTGGGAAATCGTCCGCAACATGGCGCTTTTTTCCCACCGTGTAGAGCCTGGTATCGTCGGGTTGCCAGTGCTCCAGGTGAGTCTGCGTTCGGGTATCACCACGGAAGAGCTAGATCAGTTTGGCCGGCCAAAGCGGCTGATAGCAGACGCCACAAAATACAAACGCATCCATCAAGGTGACATGGCCTACAACACCATGCGTATGTGGCAGGGAGCCGTCGGCGTGTCTCCGAGTGACGGCTTAGTCAGTCCCGCCTATGTCGTGTTAAAGCCACGGAAACACACCTGTGCAGAGTTTTACGACTTCATCTTCCACACACAAGTTTACAAGCAGCAGGTCAACCGCCAGTCCACCGGCATCGTCTCTGACCGGAACCGTCTCTATTGGGACAGTTTCAAGCAGATGCCGAATCTCAGTCTGCCTAGCGGGGAGCAGGAGGAAATCGTCGCCTTCATCGCAAAGGAAACCTCTGCCCTCAACACCGCCATTGCCCGCACTGAGCGAGAAATCGCACTGATGCAGGAATACCGGACGCGGCTGACCGCCGATATCGTGACCGGCAAGCTGGACATCCGCACCGCCGCTGCCGCTCTGCCAAACCTTTCCGAAATCGACAGTAACAAGACGCCAAGCAATGACGCGGAACAGCAGGAACTCGAAGCCGAGGAAATCGACGCATGACCAAGAGACCAAAATCGCTGACCGAGGCATTCCCCGACATCATGAAAAAAGTGGAGGCTAAGGAAAAACTACTGGAACAGCGGAGAAAGGAGCTACGCGAAAAAGACATTACCGCCGAAACTCGAATTGTCGCATGGATTGATATTCTCGGGTTCAGCCACGAACTCCTACTGGCGAAGACCAAGACACAACATCGCGCAGTATATCAAAAAATGTTATTCGTTCATGAAGCTTTCGATTCGCCAACTGCCAGCGATGACCCCGAGGAATGTCAGGAAATCAACGAAGACTATGGGCGAAGCGTGCAAGCGCTGTCGGATGGCCTGGTCGTAACCGCCAGTGCTAACGCAAAAGCTAGAAGCGTTATGACGCCGTATGACTTTTTCATGAGCTTCATCGACGACATCATTATGGCTCAAACGAACTGTGCGGTGAAAGGAATCTTTGTGCGGGGAGGAATTAGCATCGGGCCGTTCTATCACGATAACAATATTCTGCTCAGTCCGGCATTGGTTCGTGCTTACAAAATGGAAGCGGAGCGGGCGACCTATCCGGTAATCATTATCGAACCAGATCACGTCAATGCCCTGCGCCAACTCAAAGGATTCAAAAACTACTCCAAGGATTTTGAACCGTCACAGACCTATTTCCGTCCATTCAAGTCACCTGCGCAACGAAAGGGGGAGCGCTTTCTTCATCTCGACTACTTGAATTACCTCTCCGATCCCGGAAACCACGGGTTCTTTCGTGACGAAGATAGGTTGAATTGGGCCGATCGAGAAAAATTCTCTCCACAGGAGCGGGACCATCTATACTCGCTCTCACACGTAAAGAGTGCAGTCAGAGCGATGACGCGGCACAAAGAGCATCTGGTAAAAAACTATGAGGCTACAAATTCAGAGCGAGTTCGAGCGAAGTTCCGTTGGCTCATGAAGTATCAAAACCGAGCCCTCAAAGGTTACGGCCCTCTGTACGATGCGGCGTGTATAGACCTTCAAAAATTCAAAGTTGCGAGCTGAGGCCTTGATATGGAATTCGACACATCTGAAAGGGATTTAGCATGAGCGCCCGTCTGCTTCCTGCCTCTTCGATTCCCCCCGAATTATGGACGGTTGCCGCAAAGCTCCGACTATCGGCAATTCTCTCGCAGTCATATCGTCTCACCCTCGACTCCGAAGGATTACTAAAAAAAGCGCTCGAAGCTAAAGCGGGAGGTGATATCGGAGGCGAAAGCGCACAAGATACCAATCGTCATTTCACCCACAATTTCAGCGGATCATGCGGCCGCGTCCAACTCGCTTTACTTGATCCACACAATGAGCTCGAAAACGCTTCCGATCTCTTTATCCGTGCTTTCTCGGGTGGAAAGGTAGGGCTTCTCGATATCCCGTGTGGAACTGGAGCGGCCAGCGCTGCCACGCTCTCGACAATTGCCGAACTCCGGGAGCGTGGCGTGATTCCACGAATCCCATTAGACATATATCTTGTTGCCGGTGACAAATCAGCAAAGGCGCGAGAGATTGCTACCCAACTGTTGGGTTCCATGAATGACGCTCTGAGGCGCCAAGGTATCTCTATTCACGTGAAGATCGAAGAGTGGGACGTGCTGGAAGCCCAGAACACCCGCGAACTTTTGCACACTTGGATGGAGCATGCCCGAGATTGCCGAGAATACTTCGTTCTCGCCGCTAATTTCTCAGGCGTTCTCAAACACGGTGGAAATTTTGATTCTGCGAAGCCGCAGCTCGACGAGGTGTTTGGCTGGGCCGCAGCCCGCAAGTCCAGCGTAGTCTGGATCGAGCCACGGACCGGAGGCGCGACGAATGCATTTTGGCCTCAATTCAAAAAGAAACTGTGGCGAATGCTCCCCTCCTTCTTCAAAATCTTCCCATCGGATGTGGCGCCAGATCCGTTGGAATCAGATGCTCAGCTTGAGCACCCCATTCGCCCGAATTTCTGCCATCGGGTGAATTTATCGCTGATCAAATTGGCAAGGAATGCTCCATGAGTGAGACTCCTGGAACACTCGCATCGAGAGCGGTTCACCAATACCGCCGCCGAGACATTATCGCCTATGTGACTCTGCGCCAGTTCCTACGCAACTCAGCGACTTTGCAGGATATTTGGAGCGATCAGGTTGCGGTCGATCTTGTGGCGGAACGACCACAGTCACACCACAACGTTGTCCAAAATTTCAAGGAGATCGACGAGAGCAACGGGACTCCCCAGTTTCGCATCCTCCACGTGCCAGGGCCGACCGAGATGATGGCCGAAACCGCGTTGTTGGCAGCCTGTGCCAGAGCTGGAGGAGCGTTCAAATGTCCAAGTAATGTCTATAGCTATCGTCTTTCCGAAGACCCGAAAGAGTCCACCGGATCGTTTCAGTATTATTTCGAGGGGTTTAAGGCTCGTCACGACGCGATAGCAGCGGCTTGCCGAGCCAATCCCGAAGCACTTGTGGTCTATACGGACATTCGACAATACTACCCATCAATTACACCCGAGCGGGCATTGCAGGTTTGGGGCATGGCCTGCAAGGAAAGTGGATTAAGCGATCGTTACGAAAAACTGGGAGAAAAGTTACTAAGGGCGGCCGAGGCTGAGCACGGACATATACTCACCGGTCCAATGATCAGCCATTTGATCGGAAACCTCGCGTTGCGAGAGCTGGACGACGACATGGCCCAACAACTTCCGAACGGTTATTTTCGTTACGTCGATGATATCGCGATCGTGACTTCAAAAAAACAAGCACTCGCGGTCGAACAAAGGATTGAGGAGCTACTGAAGCGATTGGGGCTGGAATTCAATGCGAAGAAGCGCATCGAGGTCCCCGCGGACAGGTGGTTACTTGGTGCAGAGGACTTCGAACGCGAAGAGCAGGAGAAGATCTCATGGATGACGTTTATTGGTGATATGAAACGCCTGCTCGTGTTCTACCCCGAGGAGCGTAAAGTGCTTGAATCCTCCTTTCGCGTCTTGGGGATTCGCATTCGCCCGCTCGATTACTCAGACGTCGCGCAAGAGCGGGACTTTCTGGAGAACATTAAGCACTACTTGGAAGAAGGTTGGTTCCGACGATCCGTCCGAGCCAAAAAATGGGCTGCTGGAGTGATCGACCAAGCCGTCGCATTAAGGATCCGGTATAAGACTGAACTAGACGAATTACTGACAGATTTCGAACAATTGGACGGGTTTGATAAAAAACGAAGGCTCTACCGCCTCCGTTTTCTAATCGGTCGTTTAGCCTACTTGGGGCTTTCGCAGGACCTACCCGAAATTAGTAATGCCATTTCAGGAATCCCGGAAATGGCGATGGCCTCGGCAGTGCTCGACGCGATTACGACACGAAACATCAATCAGATCCTCAAGTATGGCCCGAGCGCCGCCCAAGCCGCTGCTCAACCGCTTCGAGCGGGCGGAATAGAGACGACATTCACCGAGGCCAGATGGCATGAGCCTGAAGTCATTCAAGCATACGCTGTTCTCCGACTAAACGGTCTAAAAATTGAGGGTAATTCGAGTCCGCCAGACGACCCTTTGATTCGATTCTGTGACTGGGGTGAGAACTCGGTGGCGCTGTTTGATCATCCTAACGGTTATTTTCGTGAAATCGGTTGCATCCATGGAGTCGACGATCCAGCCGCCAATCATTGGGCGATTGAAACCGCGTTCGATCGCGACGACGCAATGGTTTTCGATATGCAGGAAATTATGCAAATTCTGTCCTAACAGTTCCTACCATGCCCATCCCGTCCGAACCCAAAATCTACCATATCGTCCATGCGGATCGGTTGGCTTCGATCTTGACGGATGGGTGTCTTTGGTCGGATGCGGAGGCGTTGCGGCGGGCTTCGCCGGGGACCACGATCGGGATGAGTTCCATCAAGCTGCGCCGACTCAACGAGAACATGCTGTATAGCCACTTTGGGCTCATGGTCGGCGACTGCGTGCCGTTCTACTTCTGTCCGCGCTCGATCATGTTGTTTCTGATCAATCAGGCTAATCACCCGGATCTCGACTATCGGGGCGGGCAAGGTCCCATCATTCACTTGCAGGCGGATTTACACGCCACGGTCGCGTGGGCCCAGGCGCAAGCCAAACGCTGGGCGTTCACCCTGTCCAACGCTGGCTCGCGCTACTTCGAGGATCGGGCCGATATCTCCCAATTGGGCGATATCAATTGGTCCGCCGTCAACGCCCGCAAGTGGAGTGGCGCGGGCATCGATGGAGCATTGAAGGAAGGCAAGCAGGCCGAGTTTCTGATTGAGGAACACTTTCCTTGGTCATTGGTCGAGCGCATTGGCGTGCGTTCGCAGGCAATTTATCAGCAGGTCACCGGTCTGCTGACCGGAAAACAATATCGACCCTCGGTCGCGATTCTCCCTGAATGGTATTACTGAACTGTGGTCCCTCTCATCCCATGATTTCCTTCACATCCGGCGACATCCTCCGCGACGATTCGGAAGCCATCGTCAACACGGTCAACTGTGTCGGCGTGATGGGGCGTGGCATCGCGTTGCAATTCCGCAACGCCTACCCCGACAACTTCGAGGCCTACGCCCGGGCCTGCAAAGACGAACGGGTGCATCCGGGCCGCATGTTTGTCTTCGAGACCGGTCAACTGGCTCACCCACGCTACATCATCAATTTCCCCACCAAACGCCACTGGCGCGGCAAGAGCCGGATGGAGGACATCGATGCCGGACTGGTTTCCCTCGTCGACGAGGTGCACACAAGGGGCATTCGGTCCATCGCTATTCCGCCGTTGGGCAGTGGTCTGGGTGGATTGAATTGGGCTGATGTGAAGACCCGGATCGTCGCAGCGATGGCGGAGCTTCCGAATGTGGCCGTCACGATCTACGAACCCAAGGGGGCACCGGCGGCAGACCAAATGGTGCGCAATCGAGAGGTGCCTAAAATGACTGCTGGCCGGGCGGCACTGGTGGAGCTGATCCACCGCTACCTGGGTGGTATGCTTGACCCCATGGTCTCGCTACTGGAAGTGCACAAACTCATGTATTTTTTGCAAGAGGCGGGCCAGCCGCTCCGTCTCAACTACGTAAAGGCACCCTACGGCCCGTTTGCCGAGAATTTGACTCACGTGCTCAAGGCCATCGAAGGCCACTTGATTTCCGGCTACGCCGATGGCGGAGACGCCCCCGACAAACAACTGAAGTTGGTCCCGGGGGCGTATGAAGAGGCAACGCGGTTTCTGGCGGACCAAAGAGAGACCCGGGCTCGATTTGAAACCGTTTCAAAACTCGTGGACGGCTTCGAGTCGCCCTTTGGTCTGGAGCTGCTAGCCACCGTGCACTGGGTGGCGAAACACGAAGCGGTGCATTCCCGGACCGAGCTCGTCGAACGCACTCACGCGTGGAATGAACGCAAGCGTGCGTTTACGCCCCGCCAGATCGAACTCGCGACCAAAGCATTGGAGGCGAGCGATGTCGGACTTGAAGTGGGTGTTCTGAGTTAAACTCACATCGGCCCCACGGTATTCATACTTTACTTACCCCTTATGCCTACCGACACCTCTGAGAAAGGCCTCGAATCCCTCATCGTCCGACACCTCACCGGGAGCGATGGTCTATTCACTGGAACCAGCAATGTCGCGGCCGAAGCTGAGCCTTCAAACGAAGGTATCGGGTGGTTTACTGGCACACCGGATGCCTACGACCGTGAGTATGCCGTGGACGGTGAACAATTGTTCGCGTTTCTTCAGGCAACCCAGCCGGAGGAATACGCGAAGCTGGGCATCAGCGACTATCGTGATCGCAAAGGCATGTTGCGGCAGAAATTTCTGGCCCGCTTGCAGGGTGAGGTCACGCGACGCGGCGTGATCGATGTGCTACGGCACGGGATCAAACACGGCCCCGTCAGTCTAGATCTCTATTACGGCACCCCGTCACCGGGGAATGACAAGGCGGCAGCGCGTCACGCCGCCAATCGGTTTAGCATTACCCGACAACTGCACTACAGCCGGGACCAAACCAAGCGGTCGCTCGACCTGTGCGCGTTCCTCAATGGGCTGCCGATCATCACGTTTGAGCTCAAGAACAGCCTCACCAAGCAGACGGTGGAAGATGCGGTGGAGCAGTATAAACGGGACCGGGACCCCCGGGAAACTCTGTTTCTGTTTGGCCGCTGCGTGGTTCACCTCGCGGTGGATGACCAACAGATTGCCATGTGCACCGCGCTGAAGGGCACCAAAGGCATGGCCAAGGACTCTTGGTTTCTGCCCTTCAATCAAGGTTGGAACGACGGGGCCGGGAATCCTCCCAATCCAAACGGCCTTAAAACCGATTACCTCTGGAAGCAGATTCTTACCCCCACCCGTTTGGTGGATATTTTGGAGAACTACGCCCAGATCGTGGAGGAGATCCACCCAAAGACGGGTAAGAAGAAACGGGTTCAAATTTTTCCCCGGTATCATCAACTCGTCGGTGTGCGGAAGCTATTGGCGGATGTGCAGGCACAAGGAGTGGGGCTGCGCTACCTCGTCCAGCACTCCGCCGGCAGTGGCAAGTCCAACTCCATCGCGTGGCTGGCTCATCAGTTGATCGGACTAAGCCAAGACGGAAAACCGATGTTCGACTCCGTCATCGTCGTCACGGATCGACGTATTCTGGACAAACAGATCCGGGAGACGATCAAGGGGTTTGCTCAAGTTGGCAGTATAATGGGCGCCGTAAAGGAAGGCTCGGGCAAATCAAAGACCGAGCAGCTGACAAAATTTCTCAAGGACGGAAAAAAACTGATCGTCACCACGGTGCAAACGTTCCCGTTCGTGCTCGACAGCATTGGTGACGAACACCGAGGCGGGAAGTTTGCGCTCATCATCGACGAGGCACATTCCAGTCAAAGTGGCAAAACTGCTAGTGCGGTAAGTCAGGCATTGGCGGACACGGAGGATGAAATCAACGATGCGCTGGACAAACGAATCAAAGCCAAGCGCCTCGCCAAGAACACAAGCTACTTCGCCTTCACCGCGACGCCTAAGAACAAGACCCTGGAGATGTTTGGTGAGCCCTACCCCGAAGGCGGCGAAGTGAAGCATCGGCCTTTCCACGACTACACGATGAAGCAGGCAATTCAGGAAGGCTTCATTCTCGATGTGCTCAAGCACTACACCCCGGTAGCGAGCTACTACCGCCTCGCCAAAACGGTGGAAGGCGACCCTGAATATGACGTGAAGAAGGCTCGCAAAAAATTGCGCGTCTACGTGGAGAGTCACAGCAAGGCCATCCGCGACAAAGCCGAGATCATGGTGGATCACTTTCTGGAGCAAGTGATTGGTCAGCGCAAAATTGGAGGTCAGGCCCGGGCCATGGTGGTGACCGGAAGCATCCAGCGAGCAATCGAGTATTTCACGGCGTTTAATGCCTACCTTGAGGAGATCAAGAGTCCGTATCGTCCCATCGTGGCCTTCTCTGGCGAACCGGAGTTTAAGGGTGAGAAGGTGAGCGAATCGAAGCTGAACGGATTCCCGAGCAGCGAAATTGCAGACAAAATTCAGGAGGACCCGTATAGATTTCTAATTTGCGCCGACAAATTCCAAACCGGCTACGACGAACCGCTACTGCACACCATGTATGTCGACAAGGCCTTGTCCGGCATCAAGGCCGTGCAGACCCTCTCGCGATTGAACCGCGCGCATCCCAAGAAGCACGATGTATTCGTGTTGGATTTCCAGAACGACACCGAGACGATCGAAGAAGCGTTCGCAGACTACTACCGCACGACCATTCTGAGTAAGGAGACCGACGCCAACAAACTGCACACGTTGAAGGCGGATCTCGACAGGTATCAGGTTTATTCGCCCGAGCAGATCGATGAACTCGTGGCCCTCTATCTGAGCGGGGCAGACCGCGACAAACTCGACCCCATTCTGGATGTTTGTGTGGCGGTCTACGTGGAGCAACTCGACGAAGACGGCCAGGTCGATTTCAAGGGCAAGGCGAAGGGATTTGTTCGCACCTACGATTTCCTCGCCACGATCTTACCCTATGGGGTGCAGGAATGGGAGAAGCTCTCGATTTTGTTGAACTTTCTGGTTCCCAAGCTGCCTGCGCCGATCGACATCGACCTCTCAAAGGGCATTCTTGAAGCGATCGACATGGACAGCTACCGGGCGGAGAAGAAAGCCACCATGGCAATCGCGTTGCCCGACGAAGATGCCGAAATTGAGCCGGTCCCAACCTCGGGCGGAGGACGCAAACCCGAACCGGAGATGGACCACCTGTCCAACATCGTGAAACAGTTCAACGATCTGTATGGCGGCCTGTTTGCCGACGCCAAACGCATGGAGGAGCGCATCACGGGAGAAATCCCACAAAAGGTGTCCGCTGACAAAGCCTACCAGAACGCGAAACAGAACTCCGACCGCCAAAACGCTCGCATCGAACACGACAAGGCATTGAAGCGTGTGATCACCGCACTCTTCACCGATGATGCGCAACTCTTCAAGCAGTTCCAGGACAACGACAGCTTCCGTCACTGGTTGACGGATACGGTTTTCGGTATGACCTACGATGAATGAGGGGTAGAGGAAACATCTGATCTAAACAATTGGCATTTGATCGAGGGCGATCGGATCGACAATCGATCCCAAGAGGATTGGCTTGGCGGTCTACAGGTGAAAACGAGACTGTTTTCACAGAATACAGTAGATACGGACTCTTGGCGGAAGAGTCCGAATTACGGTCTCCATCATAGCCACGGTATGGACTCCCAATCTCGAATCAGCTGTGAACCAATACCGGAGGCAAACCAGCTCGCGCCCGACGGACGCTGGCGCAAGCTTCGTTGGTATGAGCTGCCATCGGATCAAGCTTGCCAAGTGAGTTTAGGAGAATAACGCCTGCCGCACCAGACACTCGAGCACCGTGTTTTGTATGTTCGATTGGCTGAAGCACGAAGTGAATACCCCTACATGGACGCCTTCCAATTTGGACAATTTATAAATCAAACACTGACCTATTCCACGGTTTCTCCAGCCCCGAACTTGCGCTTCCACGTCAGAATCAAAGACTCCAGAATGCCCGAATGTCTGCCGCTGCCGAAAATTTTTCTCCGTCGCCTAAAACGGAACTAACTCTTACCTCGAGACAGCAAAGTGTAGCGGACGCTTTGGCTCATCGCCAGACCACCAAGTATCAACTTTCCCGATGGTATGTCGGAGCCATTCGCACGTTGGCGAATGAATTGAATCCTGATTGCCAGTCTCAAGCGGCCCATTCGTTACGAGAATTGATGGAAAAACTTCCTCAAGTGATGCAAGGCGAACCCTTTGTTGTTAAGACGAACTACAAAGCACTCCGAAAGAAAATCCAAATTCATCTTAGCCGGGAAAATCAGGATTACCGCACTTGTGCTTGGGAGGGACTAACGGTCGGACCAAACCTTGCTAAAGCGTTAAAGGAAGTGGTCAGCTATCTTGAAAAGAACGAGATGCCAGGAAGGGAAAATCATGTCGTCAGCTCTATCACCAGCTTGGACCCAATGTTCTCGTCGTTCTCCCCCGAAATCAGCCAGAAGAAGACCGAATTGTATAATTCGGTTTGGTCGGCCCTTCAGAAGGAAACTCATCATGGCTTTGCCGAAACGCACATTAGAGTCTGCCTTGAACAAATTGAGGAGCTGATTCTAGAAATCGTCGCACCGGTCGCCGAATCCGATAGACAGGCGATGCTTGCGATGTTGAAGGCGGGACCCACGACATCTGATGCCGCAAAACAGATGGGGAGCTTGGTCACGAAGCGAGGAGCTAACTTCGTCCTTTTTTTTCAGAAGGTAGATGACCCAGGCTGGCTGACGCACATCGAGGCAGCAGGTTTTTTTGCTCATCCTCCCCCTAGCGAGCCACAGGATCAGGATCACACGCGTTGGCCTTTTTGGTGGCCTGTAACAATCCTCTCCAAGTTGGTCATAAAATCGGAGGAGGAGGTAGTCAGAATCGCTCTAAGAATTCCAAAAACTGAAAACCCGCAAGTTCTACACGAAATCACGCAAGTAGCACTTCAAGCTCCAACCGTAAAACAGTCGT
>CAXBOL010000044.1:0-12939 GCA_963977295.1 uncultured Opitutaceae bacterium | reverse complement strand
GCAAATTGGATCTCCTCACTTCGGGAAGGCACCGGACGTTCATCAAAAGGAAAAAGCGGATACACCTCGCGCAACGCTCCGTCGCTGGTGAAGAACCCAATATCTAACGCGGTGGGAGTATTACGCATCCAGAAACTCACTTTTTGAGGCCGCGCATAAACAAACAACATGCCTTCCCCACTCTTCAGATCTTTGCGCCCCATCAGCCCGTGCTGCATTTCCTCGGTGGTAACCGCCAGCTGCATCTGCACCGGAGTCTTGGCGACTTTGATTTCAAACCAATCCGATCCGGTTTTGACTGGACCGCTGGCAGACTCCTGCGCTTGCCCACAAGCAGTCAAACTGGCCAGCGCCACGAGGGCGAAGGCCAAACTCACCAACCTTGAAACCGGATTTGCGTTTTTCATCAGAACGTTGGCTAATGGCCGCACTTTCCAAACTCAATCCTGATCCCTGTGCCAAAAACTGCTCTACTTTTCTTCACCGACACTCACCGATCCGCCGATCTCCGCTATTTCTGCGGCTTCGAAGTTCACGACCCGTTCATTGCTGTTCAAGTCGGTGACAAACGGATTGGCGTGCTCAACGCCCTCGAGTTCGGACGCGGTCTCAAGGAATCCACGTTGGATGAAATCGTGCCCCTCGAAGAGCTGACCGCCGCCGCCGAGAAGGCCGGCATCGCGACGCCCGGCCCGGCGGATCAAATTGCCGTGCTGGCCAAAAAACTCCGCATCAAGGCGTTTGATGTTCCCGGCGAGTTCCCGTCCTTCCTCTTGGTCAAACTCCTCGATCTCGGCCTCGATATCAACGTGATCGATGGGGCTGTTTTTCCGGACCGCGAATGCAAGAGCGACGAAGAAGCCGCTATGGTCCGACAAGGGAATCGCTGCTCCGCCGCCGGCTTCGCCGCCGCCGAAGCCATTCTGCGGGATTCCACGATCAAGGGCAAAAAACTGATGTTCGAGGGCAAGGCGCTGACCAGTGAACGGCTCCGCTTCGCGATTGAGGTCGCCTGTTTGGAAAAAGGCGCCATCGCGGCCGACACCATTGTCGCTGGCGGTGATCAGGCCTGCGATCCCCACTGCCGTGGCAGCGGTCCCCTGCGTCCCAACGATCTGATCATTCTCGATATTTTCCCGCGTGTCACCTCCACCGGTTATTTTGGCGACATGACCCGCACGTTCCTCCGGGGCACGGCCAGTGACGCCCAACGTGATCTCGTCGCCGCCGTGGCCGCCGCCCAAAAGGCCGCCCTCCAGAAGATCAAAGCGGGAGTCATGGGCAATCTGGTCCACGCTGAGTGCAATCGCGTGTTCAAAGAGCGCGGCTACGAAACCAAGCTCACGTCGGAAGGCGCCGTCGGCTTTTTCCATGGCACCGGTCACGGACTCGGGCTTGATGTCCACGAAGCCCCCAGAATCGGAGCCGTGAAACGAAAACTGCTCAAAGGCGCCGTCGTCACGGTCGAGCCCGGCCTCTATTACCCAGGTCTTGGCGGCTGCCGCATCGAGGATGTTGTTCAGGTCACTGCCGACAAACCTAAGATGCTCTCGCGATACCACTACAACTGGGAGCTGAAATAGAGTCTGTCGGGGATAGATCCCGACCCACAGAAAATACCACCGCACCTGTGGGTTGGGCTTTACGCCCAACATCGCCGGCCTGACACCGCGCGCCGGCGATCCCCGGGCTCACCGCGCCCGGCTACAACGCCACCAGGCCGCAGCCACCCGCACGGAAGCCGGGGCCCGTCGCCCCCGGCTTCAATCTCCCATGCCTCGAGCCCCCTACCCCTTACCTATCCAGCCCCGGCGCCAGAAATAGATAGCCAGACCTCCTACGATACTCAGGCAGACGCCCCAAAAAACGTAGTAACTGTAATGCCAGCCGAGTTCCGGGATGTGGTCAAAATTCATGCCGTAAACACCCGCCACGAAAGTGATGGGGATGAAAAATGACGCCATAATGGTGAGCACCTTCATGATTTCGTTCATGCGATTTCCGACTGCCGACATGTAAAGATCGTTCAAGCTCGCCGCCTGCTCCCGGTGCATTTCCACAATTTCAATGATCTGCAACGAGTGATCATACACATCGCGCAAATAGGTGCGGACTTCGTCATCAATCCATTTCATTTCGGTCCGCTGCAGTTCATTGGCCACCTCGCGTAGCGGCCACATAACTCGCCGCAACACGGCCAATTCCCGTTTCACAGCGTGAATCGATTGCTGTATTTTTGGACCCGGATCATCCAACACGGCCTCCTCAAGTTCTTCCAGTCGCGTGCCGTAAGACTCCAAAATAGGGAAAAAATGATCCACCACCGCATCGAGCAAGGCATAGAACAGATACGAAATACTGAAAGTGCGCAGTCGCGCACCTCCCCGGTTGAGTCGATCCCGGATAGGCCCCCACACATCACCCGGCACTTCTTGGAATGTGACGATCGTCTTCTCGAAGAGGAACATGCTGACTTGCTCCTGTTTTAGTTCCAGTCCCTCCAGTCGCATCATGCGCACCACTACGAAAAGGTAGTGATCAAAGAGCTCCACCTTCGGTCGCTGCGAGGTGCGTAAGACGTCTTCCGCCGCCAAGGTGTGAAACTGATATTTCTGCCTCAACTGATTCACGACGTAGGGATGCAAGCCATCGATATTCACCCACCGATGCCGGGCCCATTCCGGCCGCTTCGAAGCATGAAATTCATCCGCGGTGCCTTCATTCCACTCGATCCGAGTCTCGCTAAAATCGCACCAATACACCCGCACCTTTTCCGGATCGGGAGTCTCATTAATTCCCTCCATGCTTTCAATTCCCGGTGAGGAACCAGGCATCATTTTAGGGGCATTAATACTCTTGAGCGGATTCGCCCCGCTCAAATTCGACATCAGCCATTTACTCAAACGGCTAACTTCCTTAAGGGGATTGACCAAATGCTTGGGACGCGGTTCTTGGGGCACCCGACCGTTAAAGCGGATATTCGCGTCGATGCCTAGACCATTTAACGACGCGCGGAGCTTGTGCTGACCGGGTCTCTGTCTTGATTTGAGCGCATGCCCGAACTGGCTGAAGTCGAATTCTATCGCAAACGGTGGCACTACGCCGCCGCCGGGCAGCGCGTGACTCGGGTGCGAGCCCATCCGGCGAAGAAGACGTTCCGTGAGGCTCCCGCCGCATCGATCCGCCGTGGCCTCGTCGACACCAGACTCATTGCCTCCGAAGCCGCCGCCAAACAAATGGCCTTCCGTTTCGATAACGGGGCTTGGCTGGGCGTTCACCTTGGCATGACAGGACAATTGACCGCCGTGCCCTTGGGCACCGTGCCCGGAAAACACGACCACCTCGTCCTTGACATGGAAACGACCAGTCTCGTTTTCACGCCGGACCGGATGCCCCCGAGTGGTGGACAAGAATCGCGCCATCCCTCCTCTCCAACGCGTTCGACTTAGGAGTATTGGAAATATTCCTCCAGCGCCGCGCCCGGGCCCCGATCAAGGCCGTGCTTCTCATGCAGGACCGCTTCCCCGGCATCGGCAATTGGATGGCCGACGAAATTCTGTGGCGCGCCCAGATTCACCCCGCCCAACCTGCGGGTTCACTGACTCCTTCCGAAACCAAAACCCTCTACCGGGAAATTCGCACGGTCTGCCGCAACGCCATGACGCGCATCGCCGGCCAGGGCGATCTGATCCCTCACGACCTGAATGTCGGCATCCCCGATTCCTGGCTATTCAATCACCGTTGGCGAGATGGGGGGACCTGTCCTCGCACCAAGGTCCCCCTTGAACGCGCCGACATCGGCGGGCGCACCAGCTGTTGGTCTCCCGCCCGGCAAATTCTCCGCGAAACATGAGCTCCCCCCGTAAACGACGTCTGGACGAATTACTCGTCGACCGCGGACTGGCCGAATCCCGAGCTCAGGCCAAGGCCCTCATCATGAGCGGTCGCGTGCGTCAAGGAAGTGCTCGACTCGATAAACCCGGCAAAGCGTATCCAATAGACTTGGACATCGCAGTGGACCAGCCCCCTCGTTTCGTCAGTCGAGGAGGCGAAAAGCTCCAAGGATTCCTCGACCACTTCACCCTGTCACTCGCCGGATTACACGTGCTGGACGTGGGCGCCTCAACCGGTGGTTTCACCGACTGCGCCCTACAGGCCGGCGCGACCGATGTCGTGTGCGTCGATGTCGGGCGGGCTCAACTCCACCCCAAGCTTCGTGAGGATGTCCGCGTGACCAATATCGAAAAGCTCAACGCCCGCACCCTCGCCACCGCGGAACTTCCCCGCGATCAGTTCGACATCGCAGTGATGGACCTATCGTTCATTTCATTGCGCAAGGTGTTGCCCGCGGTCTGGACCCGTCTGGTTCCCGGTGGTCGATTGGTCGCGCTCGTGAAGCCTCAATTTGAAGCCGGAAAAGCCGAAGTCGATAAGGGCCGAGGCGTAATCCGTGATGCGGCCGTGCAAGCCCAGATCCTGGACGATATTCAAGCTTTTGCCTTATCGGAACTGCCCGGTGCCACATTGATCGGCACGATGGACTCCCCCATTGTCGGCACCGACGGCAATCGAGAGTTTTTGATCGGCCTGCACAAAGCGTGACCCCTCTCCGCCACCGCGGTCTCCTGTCGGGGCCTTAACTTTCCGCCATTGCACGACTGCCCTCCGGCTGATTGCTTTCGGGCTCAACCTGCTTGTCCTCATGTCACCGATCCGCTCTCTCGCTTTTGTCATCAACGCCCAAAAATCGGGCGCCCCGGAGATTGCCGAAGATCTCATCACGATTGCCCGCAGCGCCGGGGTCGCCGTCGAAACGATCGAAACATTCCCCCTCCCGCTTGATGCGCTCGTGGGCCATGACGCCTGCTGTGTAATCGGCGGCGACGGCACCCTACTTGGCATCGTTCCCGCGGCGGCTCACGCCAATATTCCGATCATCGGCGTCAACCGCGGTTCTCTCGGGTTCCTCACCACATTTTCGGCCGAGGAAGCCCGCCATGATTTTGCCGCCATGCTGGAAGGCAACTATCGCGTCGCTGAGCGCGCATTGTTGGATTGTTCCACGGCCCCCGGCCAACACGATCTCGCCCTCAACGATGTGTTGATCAAAGACGAAAAACACTCGCGACTGATCGAGCTGTCCGTCTTCGCCAACGACGAATTCGTCACCACCTACACCTGCGACGGGCTGATATTTTCCACCCCGGCCGGCTCGACCGCCTACAACCTTTCCGCGGGCGGACCGTTGATCCACCCCGATGCTGAGGTCATCGCATTGACTCCGATTTGCCCTCACACTCTCAGCAACCGTTCGATCATCTTTCGCTCGGATGTGAAGTTGCGGATCGCCCCGTCCCACCCCGACACCTGCGCGTTGGTGGCCGTCGATGGACAACGAAATTTGAAAATCTGCCAAGGCGGCGAAGTTGAAATCACGGTCGCGGCCCCCCGACTCAAACTCATTCATCGCGTTGGCTACGAACACTTCAGCGTCGTGCGCACCAAGCTCAAATGGAGCGGCGGGGTAAAGAACGGAAATTAGAGCCATGGCAGCTCGATATTCGATCAAATCCGACGGAGAAATCTTCGGACCTGAATCGATGGATGCGATCGAAGCCCGGTTGCTGAAAGAGCCCGCTTCCCAAGATTCGGAGATCATCATTCACTCCAATCTCGGCGACCGGCATGCGCCGATTGCAGCGTTCCCCCAACTACGAGTGCGCGGTTACCAGCCACCCCGCCCGGAACCGTTCGTGAGGTGCGTTCACTGTGAGCAGCCGACCAAGAAAACGTCGACCGGGCGATTTACCTGCCCCAATTGCGGGTGCAACTTTGAGGTCGATATAACCGGGAGAGTCTACGATCGGGAGGGGCCTCCGACCAAAGTTTCGACGGTGGTCGGGCTCATCGGATTGGCTCTGATGGTCGCGACCCCCCTGGGCTACGGTCTTCACTGGATCGGATTGGGACTTTTGATCATTAGCGCCTCCGCATTGTATTCCGCGCTCAAGCATCGGGTCGTTAGCCTTCGGGGAATGAAGACCACAGAGGCTGCCGAACCCGGGTGGTTTAGTTTCGGGCTCTGCGTTTACGTCGCATTCGGCTTACTGGGACTCGTAATCATAGCCGCGTCGGTTCTCCGACACTTTCCTCAGGCCTAAGCTAGTCGCGCCAATAAATCAGGCATCACCTCGTTCAGACCTTTGTAGGTGGCCACCGCCGCCGGCATGGTTTCGAGGGTGTGGCGGAACCGTCGACGAACCTCATCGTCCGCCAAGACATCTTGGAGACGGACTCGCTCGATGCGAATGCCAAAGAGAATCGCTCCTGTTTCGGGCAATACACTGAGGTTCTGTTCCTCGACGCGGAGCCAAATATCGTCAAATGGCATACCCCGAACGAGGCGTGCAGGATGGGTCGCAGGATGCAGATTCATCGCCTCCGTCGCCGCTAGGCCCCAATTTGGTCGTCCCGCAGCGAACCCCGGTTTCAGTTTCTCCAAATACCGGTCGATGGCAGGTCCAATCGCATCGTTCAGTCCTGGCACCACGCCATGTATTTCGGACAACGTCTGGCCCAATTTATCCGCCAGCGCCCAATGGCTCGGAAACACCACGACTCCTCCCGTCAGGCGAAAAACGCCCTCCGTATCGCGGGTCATGAGTAAGGCGTCCGGTTCCATCATGCCCCCCACCGTAACGGGATCGCCCGAAAGGTCCTGCCCCAGCCATTCTTCCGCCTTTGCACAGAACTCGGTCCACGTCGGCTGCGCTTTGGGGGGCACAATCGCATAGTGATGCGGAGATTCAGCCAAAGCACGCCGCCGTTCGGCGAGGATCGACTCACTCTTCGCCGAGGGCCCGAAAAAATCTGCCGGAGCGCCCCGGCGCAGCGTCAGTCGGAAACCGAAGTCATCCTCTGGAAACAGCTCGAGTAGGTTCCTCACGGTCTTACTACCAGTTGGGTGCACGCTTTCCGGGACAGATACGTCTTCGCAAACGCCGCCAAACTCTTCGGTGTCACCGCATTGATCTGAGCCTCGAAGTGCGACCCATCATCGATCGGCTCCCCGTAGAGTTCGTGCAACGCCGCGTGCATCGCCCGCGAGCCATTGGTCTGCAGTCCCATTCGACGTCCCGCACACAAACGGGTTTGGCAGCGCTTCAGCTCGTCGGCTTCAATTTTGCCCCGCGCCATGCGTTTGATCTCCAACTCAATCTCCTTGAGCACTTCGTTTTCCTGTCCCGGTGCCGTGCCGGCGTAGAAATAGAACATGCCCGCATCGAGTCCGATCATCCGACTTGATCGCACGTAGTAGGCCAGCCCCTTCTCCTCACGCACGCGTTCGAACAACCGCGAAGACATGCCGCTGAACAACTCGTCGGCCACCTCCGCCACATGGAAATCATCCGAATGAATACCTGGCCCACGATACGCCTGAAACACGACTGCTTGCTGCCGGGGTTGTTGTTCCACGAAGTCACCGATCTCGACCGGTCCCGCAAATGACGGGGCCGGCACCACGAACTTCGCCGCTTTAAACCGTTTCAAAAACTGTCGCAGTTTGGGCGCGAGTGTCGCCGGGTTAAAATCTCCCGAGACCGAAAGCACAACGTTCGGCGCCACCATTAATTGACGGTGCAGGCTGGCGACATCCTTGGCCTTGAGATTTTGTAGATCCTCGACGGTGCCGTGCGCATCGATCGCCAACGGGTGATCCCCAAAAAACTGCCGACGCAGACGCTTGCGACCGATCGTCACAATGTCGTCCGCGTCTTGTTGTAGGTCCGCCACCTGCGCATCCCGCTCGACCGAAAACGACGCGGTGGAAAACTTCGGCTTCAACGTCGCCTCAGCCAGCAGATCAAGCGCCAGCGAGAGATCGCTGGGCAGGACCTCCAGTGACAGCCCAAAGGTGTTGTTACCAAACACCGGCGACAACGAACCACCCACCGACTCGATGGCCGCGGCCACTTGCGCCGCCGTGCGTTTAGCCGTGTCCCGCGCCAAAAGGGTTGCCATCAGCGACGTGGCCCCGCGCTTACCCGCTTCTTCAAAAAGCGGACCACCCAGTGACAACATTCGCAAATGCAGATTGGGCAACCGGGAGTCTGGTTGCAGGATGAGCCGCGCACCATTGCTCAACGTCTCCCGGATGACTTCAAGCTTTCCGGTCGCCTCGTCCGACGTGCTGTTCGCCGTCACTGCAGGCGTGGGTTTGGGGTTTAACGTCACCGTGGTCGGATGCCCGGCCAAAAGATAGGTGCGCAATACCCGGTGCAACGATGCCGGGGTGACTTGCCTGAGTCGCTCGAAGTAACCTTGGCTGAAATTCAGATCTCCCGCCACGACTTCCGCGACGCCGAGGCGCGACGCCCGACCTGCGACTGTTTTCCGGCCATTGATTTCGCCCACCACCATTTGGCGCGTCGCTTTGCGAATCTGGGCCGCGGTAAAACCTCGGGTTGCCAGTTTTTGCAGCTCGCAATGAATCGCCTTGAGCGCCGGGTCCCGCTGCGGGGGATCGCACACCATCGACAAATAGAACAGGCCGCTGTCACCGGGGTTCCAGCTCACCGCATCCACCGAATGCACCAAACGGGCTTTTTCCCGGATCGCTTGCCATAGGATGGAACTATCACCATGACCCAAGACCATCCCCAGCACATCGAGCGCGGCCGCATCCGGATGCGTGAGACCCGGAATCGTCCAAGCAATGCCACCTCGCACGATTTCCACATCCTCTTCCATATGCACCGCCCGGGCCGCTAAGGCGGTCGGTTCGGCGGGAAGGTAAACGGGGGCCAGTCGCGACCGCCTGGCTGCACCAAAGTGTTGCTCGACCGCAGCAACCGTCACCGCCAGGGGGAAGCCACCGGTGATCACCACCACCATGTTGTTGGGCACGTATCGCTCCCGGTAATAAGTAAGCAATGCCGTGCGATCAACCGCCTCAAACACCTCACGGTGACCGATCACCGGATAACGGTAAGGGTGTTCCCGATACACCGCTTCAAACAAGTTCTGCCACATGCGCTGATCCGGATCGTCCAACCCCATGTCGATTTCACGCAAAATCACCCCCTTCTCCCGTTCCACTTCATCGGCCGGCAAGGTGGAATTCAATACGGCGTCGCCCAATATATCGACGGCCACCGGCGCATGCTCAGCGGGAATATCGATGTAATACACCGTCCGATCAAATGAAGTGTAGGCGTTGATGTAGCCGCCGTGGGCTTGCACCTCCGTGGAGATTTCTCGGCCCGCGCGCCGGGTGGTGCCTTTGAACAAGAGATGCTCCAAGTAGTGCGACAACCCCGCACCAAGGTGGGTATTTTCATGCACACTGCCGGTTTTCACCCAAACTTGGACGGAGGCCACCGTCGTGGCCGGATCGGGCTGCATCACCAGCGTAAGTCCATTGGGCAGGACCCGACGGATCGGCGCATCACGCCACAATTTTTGCAGGAGTTTGAGATCGCTAGTGGAAGAGGCAGCCATGGAAAACGGACCACTAACCACAACTCCGAGACGATTGCCAACCCCACACTGAAACAGATTCCAAGTCTGCCCAAAGTCGCCGCCTTCGATCCAAAGTCAGTTCCCGGCTTCAAATGCCGCATTTCGATCTGGCCGAGGAACGACGGGTGCAGCTCGCCCTCTGAGTGGAGATGGAATTTCTTTGGACCGGTAAACCCCTTTAGTCCCAATCGCCCAGCCCTTGACCGTATCGCGCTTCTCAACCACCAACGCCCGCCTCTACAAGCTTGCCGGCTACGCCGACCGAGCCTGACGCGGAACCGTCGGGAGAAACGGTTTATCGAACGCTTCCTCGAAGGTGTAGACCTCCTTAAAGTCCTCGCGTCGATCGTTTTCCGTTTTGCTGAACACGCTGTATTCGATGAGGTTAAACACGATGTCCCCAAAATGACCGCAGCGAGTGACCCCCCACTCTCCCAACACGGTTCTAGCCATGGGGCCAAATTGATGCAGCGCGAAAGCCCGCATGCCCATGAGCAATTCCACTCCGGTGACATGCAGCGATTTTCCAGCTCGGCTCGAATCGCTCTTCTTCAACTCCTTGACCGTATAATCAAGCCCCTGCCTCACAAAGGAATAGGCATTGCGATGGAAGCGATTATCTTCCTTGCAAATAAGTGTAATTACTTCGTCGAAATCCAGATCTTGCATGCGTTTGAAAAAGGCAGACAGCGGGAGATGTAACTAAGTTTCAATCGATTTCAGCACTCCCTTAGGGCAATTGACTCGCATAATAGGTCCGTTCAGGCTGGTTAAATGTAAATCATGTGTAAAGGAATCCAACCTCTTTACAATTTACGTTACCTAACTGTAACTGTCTGACAACAACGTGACCATAACATGATCTCCTCTTCCCACACGAATCATCCGTTGAAAGAACCCTCTTCAACCTCACCTACCGCAATGGCACTGCAAATCGCGTGCAATCGGCTGAAATCTGCGGGTCTTCGAATTACTCAACCGAGAATCGCTATTCTCGAAGCACTCGTGAAGCGATCGCTCCCCGCCAGCATCGAACAACTTCACGCCGAACTCTCCAATTCGGCCTGCGATCTCGTCACCGTCTATCGTTGTCTGGCCGCATTTGAAGAACTCGGTCTCGTCCGTCGTTGCTACTTTCACAACGGCACGAGCCTCTACCAGATTTCCTTGGACGACACCCCGTCCTACCATGTGATCGACAAGTCGGCTAACTCTGTCGCCGAACTCGATCCCGACCTTGCGATGGAACTTCGCGAAGACATGCAGGAAATCGAACGCAAACTCATCGCTCGAGGCTTCACCAATGTTTCACACATGGTCGAGTTCTTCGGACGCGCGCCCAAACACCCCATTGATCGGGTGCAGAACAGCGCCCTGATGGCCGATATTCGTTAACGCTAAACGAAGCCTAAACTTTAACAACCGCCGTTCTTTCCAACGGCGGTTTTTGTTTTCCCACCCCTGCAAATCTCGATTTAAACCGCTGTAGTATAATTTCCCCTCTACCGTCCGCCGTCCACCCAATGCACTTTTTCAAGCGAATTTTAAACTTCGATGAAGAGGCTGTTGTTCGTCGTGAAAAACGCTTAGCCCGCCGATTCGATCTCAATCCGGAATCCCCTTTGAGCCTGGTTATTCTTACTCAAGATGGACCAGTTCCGGCGAAAATTAAGGACCTTTCCAGCACCGGAATCGGTTTCGAACTTCCGGCCGGCGAGCCGGCCCTCGCACCGGGCCAAAGCTGTCCTGTTCGGCTTGAGATTGAGCGTTATTCGCTGGAGCTCAACGCCCACGTTTCCCGAGTCGTCGGCTCCCCCGCCAGCTCGTTGACTATTGGGGCCGATCTGACCAACAACGACTACCCAACCCGGCGCAATCTTGTGCAACTGCTCGAGCCCATCGAGATTGGCTCCACCTTACATTCCATCGAAAACGTTTCGGGAATAGAGACCGAACCGGGGCTGGTTTCGATTCGATATTTTTCTTCCACTTCGTCGGCGCTCACGGTCTGGCGTGATTCGGCTAACCGGGAAATTGAGGGATTCGAATGGCGGCTCAATGACTTTTACGTGCGGAGTGGAGCCGTCCCCCCTGAAGTAACAATCTACGAGACCGACAGCTCAGGAATCTCTGGTGGCTCCAATTTCGCTCTACCCACCCTCCGGCTTAGCCTAGAAGACAAATCCGAAGTGAGGCGATTGTTCAATTGGATCGTGCCCCATCTCAACGCGGGGATTCCCGCCGACCTTCGAGAATTCGTGTCTGCCTACCGCACTCTAGGCGTCTAGTAGAATCTCTCCGTTTCATCGGTTTGGTCCTTTCACGGGACCAATCGATAGCCCACACCGTGCACCGTAATGATCACTTCCGGATGCTCTGGTTGCACTTCGATTTTCTTGCGCAACTGCGCCACATGTTGATCGAGGGTTCTGGTCGTGCCGTAATAATCGATCCCCCAAGCCCCATTCAGCAGTTCATCTCGCGTTAAGACCAATCCCGGCCTCGCGGCCATGAATTCGATCAGTTTCATCTCTCGCGGCGTGATGGGAAAAATTCGGTCGCCAATCTTGGCGACAAACTGGTCTCGATCAATTTCGGCTGCCCCCAATTTGAGCACTCCCGGAAGTTCGTCAGCGGCTCCTCCTTGAGCTTCGGCGGACCGACGATAACGACGCACCAGCGCCTCGACTCGTGCCAGCAATTCGTGCACGCCAAACGGCTTGGTCACGTAATCGTCTCCGCCCAACTTCAAGCCGACAACTTTGTCGATTTCTTCACCTTTGGCCGTAAGGAAAAGCACCGGCACCGTTTCGCCTCGAGCCCTGAGCTCCCGACAAACGTCGTAACCACTTTGCTTGGGCATCATGACGTCCAGCACCACCAACTCAAATTTAGCGGTGCCAAAAAGTTTCAATGCCTGTGCCCCATCCGATGCGGCCACGACGTCGTGGCCTTCGCTTTCCAATGTCGCGATCAATCCGATCCGGATGTCCTGATCATCTTCAGCAACTAGAATTCTCACCCTCATGGTAGTCTTATTATAAATGAGGCCCCGCCTCCTTCGCGTGATCGACAGATCAAATCTCCCCCGAGGCCTCGAGCCAGTTGCCGCGCAATCCCGAGGCCCAACCCCGCCCCGCCCTGCTCTGCCGTGAGTCGGTCGTCTTCCCGGTGAAATTTTTCGAAGATTCTTTGGTGTGAGGCCGGCGCCACCCCTGGGCCTCGGTCCGAAACCTCCAGCTCCACCCCCTGCCCTGCGCCTCCCCGCACCGCGACTTCCAACTCGCCTCCGCTGGCGGCATACTTGCACGCGTTATCGATCAGGTTGAGCACCACCTGCTGTACCGCGTCGAAATCGGTCCTGGTTCGCAAAGGATGCACCGGCCACTTCCGCACCAACGTCAGCCCGGCCGTCTG
>CAXBOL010000043.1:0-13192 GCA_963977295.1 uncultured Opitutaceae bacterium | reverse complement strand
CGAGCGCAAGAAGGACGTGCCGGAAGGGTTTTTTCGTTGGGATTTTAACTGCAAGATCGGTGTTTCGGAAGCAGCCGCCGAGGACACCACGGTCGACGCGATCGGCTCCGGCATCGATACGATCGGCGAAACAGGGGCGGAGAAAGTCTTCATCCAAATCGAAGCTTTCGCGGTGCGACGTTCCGAGCGGAAGTAGCCCGGGCGACGTAGGTCAGCCCTAATTTTCGCCGCCGTGAAAGTGGGTCACCGAGGTCACGGAGGATCACACAGAGTTCACCGAGCGATGGTTGCGAAATGGATCCTTGAGTGAGCAACTTTCCCTTTCGGGGTGAAGTTCAATTACCCCTCTTGTCTCGCTTGATCTCTGTGAAACTCCGGTTTGCCCCTGTGGGCTCGGTGACGAACTTCAGTTTTTAGATCAATTCCCCGCGCCGCGACGAAGACTCCAGATCACTTTGGCCTGTTTGATCGTTTCGGCCAACACCGCCGGCGTGAGGGCTTGCTTGGGGTCATCGCCGATGCCGTTGACCGGATTCACGTGCGATTCGATACAGAGCCCGTCCGCGCCATAGGCCACGGCCGCGAGCGAGCACGCGGGAACGTAGGACGCCTTCCCCACCGAGTGCGAGGGATCCACCACTACCGGCGCCCAACTTTTTTCCTTCAGCAATGGTGTGATGCTTTCGTCGGGGTGATTGCGGTAGCCGTCCAGTCCGGGGGATGTGCCGCGAGGACAAAGCAACACGTTGGGATTGCCAAAACTGACGATGTATTCGGCGGCCGCGATGAATTCATTGACCGGGCCCATGTGGATGCTGCGCTTGAGGAGAACCACGGTATCGCGTTCCGCGATGCCCTTGCCGATCGCTCGCAGGAGCGAGTAATTAAGCGCATTACGGGCTCCGATTTGCAACATGTGCACTCCGGCATCGAGGGCCATTTTAAGATGGTCCTCGTCCATCACTTCGGCGTCGACGGGCAATCCCGTGCGAGCAGAGGCCTCCATCAGAATATCGAGTGACTTCACGTCACCTTGGAACGAATACGGATTGGTCCGCGGCTTCCACACCCCACCCCGCACGACTTGGGCCCCGGCTTCTTTGACGGCCGCGGCCGTCTCGTAAAAGTAGTTGGGATTTTTTGGATCGATGGTGCACTGCCCCGCGATCACGAGCAGTTCTTCACCCAAAGTCACTTCGCCGATCTTGATGGCGTGAGTCGCCAGATCCGAGCGACGATCCATGAGTTTAAAGGGCGATTGAATCCGATCAACACGGTCAACGTAGCTCAGTCCCTCGATGCGATTGATCATGAGCTCGTCGCGCTCATCACCCAGGATCGCGTAAATGGTGCGCACGGCACCCACGATCGGCTGCAGGCGGCAATTAAACTCACCGACGACGCGGGTAAGTTCGGCCACTTGTTCATCGGAAAGACGACTGGATTTTGGAAGGATCATGAGAGTTTCGAGAGAATAAAAAAAACCGCCCGAGGGCGGCTTACGGCGGAGGTTTCTAAAATTTAAAAACGTCTTCGCGTGCCGCTTAGCCGGAATAGCAGGGGCTAAACCAAAAGCTAAAACGATAAGAAGCGAAGGCGAACATGCAGCGGATTCTTTGGCCAGCGAGAGGCGGGATGTCAATGTCACGCTCGGAAGGGTGATTGCCGTCGTAGCGTGGCAGCGAATCAAGGGGGCGTTTTGCTTTTGGCCTGCGGGTCTATCGATTTCGAATGAGGAAGGGGTTTTATACCCCGACTTCAGGCTGACGGCTACGCGAACAGGTCGGGGTATAAACCCCCTCTTGCATAGTAGACCAAGAGCGCTTGGTATTCGGATTTACCCTTCTCTAAGCCGTGTCATGCTTGTGAGGTTTTTGTATTCCTCAGAAGTCACCAAGGATCCGAAGCCGTCAGCACGCAGAGTGCGGGCTGAAGCGCCGCACTACTCTCGGTGCTTCCCCCCTCGTTCTGACTACGCGAAGGCGGCCAGGAATTCTGGCGGCACTGGTGCTTCCGCTTTGAAGTGGTGCCGTCGTCCTTGCCATTCGTAGTCGAACGCGGTGCGGGCAGAATGCAAAAAAAGACGCTTCGTGCCGTGGGTTTTCGCAAAATTACGGTTGAGGCGGAAATCGCCGTAAGTCGCGTCACCGACGATCGGCAGGTGCCGTTGAGCGCATTGGACACGAAGTTGATGACTGCGCCCCGTGCGCGGTTCGAGTTGAATGAGACTGAGCGGTGCTCGGGCGGTTTGAGTGGTTTTGAGGAGCAGCATCGCTGACTCGGCCGGCACGTTGCCTCCGGCGGCGGTGCGGATCTGTCCGGCGGTTTTTTGCACGGCCACCCTATCCTGCCAGACGTCACGCTTACTGATCGGCCGTCCAAACACGAGCGCTAGGTAGTATTTCTGGATGCGTTTGGTTTTAAACAATTGGCGAATCGTGCGAGCCAACCCTTCTTCAGTCGCGAGGAGCACCACGCCTGAGGTCGCGGAATCCAGGCGATTGAGCAACCACGCCCGACGCGGATTGCCTGCCCCGTCGGACCACGCGTAAAACTCACCGTCCAAGGTGTAGGGCGCATTCAGTAACGACCGTGCTTCGTCGGCGCGTTTGTTGGGATGCGATAAAATCCCGGCCGGCTTAGCTAAAGCCACAAGTCCAAGCCCGTCGGCTTGCAAGACCCTAACGTCCGCGCCCAGCGGTGCGATCGCGGCAAAGGAAGTTGCGTGTGCCTGATTCGTCACTACCGCGGGTAATAAAAGGTCAGCCGAATCGGCGTCGAATCTCCCAACACCACCCGCATGTCATCGGGCCATTCACCAAACCCCTTGTCGATCCGGGCCGGCGCGGCGACTGCTTCAACGGCGACGCCATTCCATAATAACCCCGCGTTGCCGTCGACGTTTTCGATCGAAATCGAACCGTCCTTGCGGAGCTGAAACGCGACCACGACGCGACTGCCGGCCAAGGGATATCCATGACGACGCTCAATTTTAGACTGCACATCGGCATTCCACGTCTCGCGGATGACCTCCAACATGCGTTCGAAATAGACGCCGAAGGTGGTTTTTAACGCGTCGTGCGCCACCGCCCCAATATTTTGAGTGCCTTCAACTCGATTGGAAAAAATGGCGGGTTTGATTTGGGATTGAGCGAGACTGGGCCGCACCGCTGGGCGGTTGGGATTGGGCCGATAGTAGGTGACCTTGCCTTCCGGCGACGCTTGCTCGGGGTCTCGCACCCCTTCGATGGGGGCATCGATATCGGCCTGCGGGTTCTCGGGTAACTTCACCACATTGGTGCCAAAGCTGTCTTCGGCATCACCGACCAGTTTCTCGGTGCCGCTCAAAGGATCCTGGGCCAGTGCCGGCAGTTCTTCAGGTGTATCGGGAGTCGCCTGAGTCGGATCCGCCTCCGGCGTCGGGGGCGGAGCCACGGTCGGCAGCACAGGCGGCGCATCGTCGCCCGATACGATTGAGGTGGATTCCACATCGTCGTCTCCGACCGTCGAGGGCATATCGCCCTCCTCCAAAGCGGGTTCCTCCTGCGCTAGTTGCTGATTTTGGGCGGCAAAATGATCTGTTTCGTCCGGCACATTTTCCGGCGCGTCGGGATTCACGTCCACAAACTTGGTGGGCGGCAGATCCTCCACCGGCGAAGAAATTTCGATGTCAAATTGACGTGCTGGATCGGGGGCCGTCGACGCCAGTTGCGAACCTGCCATGAAATTACTCTGGAACTTTGGCCCCAGCCAAATCAGCAGCAGATGGACTAAAATCGTGCCGATGATGCCGAATCTCAGCGCTTTGGAGCGCCGAGGCGTATGCAACCACTCGCTCCCGACCTGAGTCAGGCGAGGACGACGTTTGGCGCGTCGGCGTAATTTGGAAGATGAACGCATGAAGACTAAAATCGCTTCTGGCAGAGAATGCTCAGGCCAACAGACCGATCTTCTTCAGGATTTGTTTCGTTTCTTCGAGGGGCAACCCGACAATATTGGAAAAAGACCCGATTTGATTCGCTACCAAGAGCTCCCCGTTTTCCTGGATCGCGTAGCCTCCCGCTTTATCGAGGGTATGCACCTTGCTCAAGTAAAGATCGATCACCGCATCGGTAAGCTCATGAAACGTCACGTCGCTTGCCACTCCACGATCAATGCGCAGCCCGGATGGTCGGTGGCGAACTGCCAGTCCCGTAAACACTGTGTGGGTTCTGCCGCTGAGCTGACGCAACATCACTGCGGCCTCGGCCAAATCGGCCGGTTTATTCAGGGCGATGTTGTCGATAAATACGGTGGTGTCTGCGCCGAGCACCACGGCCTCCGGATGACGCGAGGCGACCCAATCTGCTTTGAGGGCTGCGTTATGAGACACCATCTTTCTCGGATCGAGATGAGGGTTTTCGTCCTCCACCACGTCGGCAACGACAATTTCGAAGGCAACCCCGAGTGAACTCAGTAAGTCCCGTCGCCGGGGCGAAGCGGAAGCCAGAATGAGAGTTGAAGCGGTCGGAAGAGTGGACATGGGCAAAGGTGGATGAAGCCTCCCACCCAATCGATCCACGAATCGAGCGAAAAGCAGTCCACTCTCCGGCTTGTTCCTCCCCTGCCCAGAGGGCATCCGTAATCGTCACCCCTTCGGGGCCCACCCTCACGGGCGCACCATCTCCGCGCTCTCGCGCTTCGCCCGCCCTTTGCGAACTCAGCCCCTCCGCGTCTTTGCGTTAAAAACCAAGCTGAAGAGCCGCCAAAGCTCAGCGAGCGTCGATGGGATAGTCCGCCTTCACGGTCCTTCGACCTTCCAATTCCGACGTCCGACCTTCGGGATCAGAAAATCGCCTTGTGGATTGTCACAGATCAGCGACCGACTCACATTCCCGTTTTCGTCGATCATGCATATCGGACTCGCTCAAATAAATACCACCGTAGGAGACCTTTCGGGTAACCGGGAAAAAATCGTCGCCGCCTACCAAAAACTCGTCAGCGAAGGCGCGGAATTGGTGGTTTTCCCCGAACTGGTGGTCTGCGGATACCCCCCGCGCGACCTGTTATTTAAAAAGAGGTTTGGTGACGACGTCGAAGGCGCTCTGCTGGAGATCGCGGCGGAAATCGGTGAGGTCCCGGCCTTGGTCGGCACCCTGGAACGAAACGCGGCTGCCGGAGGACGCACTTTTTTCAACGCCGCTGCGTTTTGCCAACACGGCGCGGTGCAAGCCTTCGCTCGCAAGTGCTTGTTGCCCACCTACGATGTTTTTGACGAAGATCGTTACTTCGAACCCGCGACGACGCCTACGGTCATCCCCTGGGGGACTCGTAAAATTGGCGTCACGATCTGTGAAGACATTTGGAGCGGCACCGAGTTGGCCGGGCGCAAACGCTACCACTTCGACCCGGTTGAGGCCTTGGTCGACCGCAACCTGGACTTGATGCTGAATCTTTCCGCCAGTCCTTGGCATCTCGGCAAGAGCTTACTCCGCCAGCAATTGGTCGCGCAGGCCGCGGTCAAATTGGGATGCCCGGTCGTTTATGTGAACGCGATCGGCGGCAACGACGAATTAGTCTTTGATGGTCGCTCCGTAGTGGCATCTCCGGCGGGTAAAATTGTCGCGCGGCTTCCCCATTTTGAAGTCACCAGCACGGTGATCGACGTGCCCTTGAGCGGTGACCCGACCCTCGAAACCTCGGCGCGACTTCCCACTCAAATTGCAGAGGACGCGACGGAAATGCCGGACATCTTTGCCGCCCTCGTTCTCGGACTGCGTGACTACGCTCACAAGACCGGATTTCGACGCGCCTTGGTGGCCTTGAGCGGCGGGATTGATTCGGCGGTCGTCGCGGTCATCGCCGCAGCGGCGCTCGGCCCGGAGAACGTGCGGGGAGTTTCCCTCCCCTCGGCTATCTCGTCCGGCCATTCGAAAGATGACGCGCGCGATCTCGCCCGAAATTTGGGTATCGAATTTGATACGATGGAAATTGCCCAGGCTGTCGCGGCCTGCGAGACGGCGTTGGCTCCGCTCTTCACCGGGCTTAAGGTCGACGTCACCGAGGAGAATATTCAGGCGCGTATCCGCGGGGTGTTGATGATGGCACTTTCCAACAAGTTTGGCTCGTTGCTCCTGACCACCGGCAACAAGAGTGAGATCGCCGTCGGGTATTGCACCCTTTACGGCGACATGTGCGGCGGGTTGGCCGTCATCTCCGACGTTTTCAAAACTCAAGTATTTGCCTTGGCGCGCTGGATGAACCGCGACCGTGAGGTGATTCCGTGGAACACGATCGAAAAGCCACCCAGTGCGGAACTTCGCCCCGATCAAAAGGACGAAGATAGTCTCCCCCCTTATGACACGCTTGATGCCATCCTTCGGGCCTATGTCGAAGAAGGCCATTCCAGCCGCGAAATCATCGGCAACGGGTTCGACGCTGCAGTCGTGAAAGACATGGTGCGCAAAGTGGATCTCAACGAATACAAACGCAAACAAGCGGCCCCGGGGTTGAAAATAACTCCTCTTGCTTTCGGCGTCGGGCGAAGAATTCCGATCGTGCAACGTTATGTCAGTTGAGGCATCGCCTCTCTCCTTCTTTTAAAACCCAATTATGGACTCTTCCGCCCTTTTCGAACGCGCCAAACAACTCATCCCCGGCGGGGTTAACTCTCCGGTTCGCGCCTTTCGCGCCGTGGGGGGATCCCCGTTCTTCGTCAAATCCGCCGACGGGGCGATCCTGACCACCGCGGACGGCAAACGCCTGATCGACTTCGTGTGCACATGGGGACCCGCCATCCACGGTCACAACCATCCCGTTATTCGCGAGGCCATTGCGACGGCGTTGAATAAAGGCGCCTCCTTCGGCACGCCCAATCCCTATGAGGTCGAAATGGCGGAGCTCATCACCAATTTTGTGCCTTCGATCAAAAAAGTGCGCATGTGCAACAGTGGCACTGAAGCGACGATGTCAGCGATTCGGCTAGCCCGGGGGTTCACGGGGCGCGACAAGATCATCAAATTCGCCGGGTGTTATCACGGGCACTCCGACTCGCTACTCATCAAAGCCGGATCTGGCGCATTGACCCACGGCCATCCCGACAGTGCCGGCGTGCCGGCTTCATTTGCCCGGGAGACCATTGTGCTCCCCCTCAACGATCAGGATGCGCTTACCGCGGCCTTCGCCTCCAATCCTGGTCAAATCGCCTGCGTTATTATCGAGCCCTATCCGGCTAATATTGGCCTGATCCTCCCTGATCCGGGTTACCTTAAATTTTTGCGACAATTGACGCAGCAGGAAGGCACCGTCCTGATTTTCGACGAAGTCATGACGGGGTTTCGACTCGCCCGAGGCGGAGTGCAGGAACTCGAAGGCATCACGCCCGACCTCACGACTTTGGGTAAAATTATCGGTGGAGGACTCCCGGTGGGAGCCCTCGGCGGCCGGGCCGATATCATGGATTTTCTGGCCCCCCTGGGGCCGGTTTACCAAGCCGGGACGCTAAGTGGTAACCCGCTGGCCATGGCCGCCGGCATCGCCGCATTGAGATTGCTGGACTCCGACAACACTTATGCCCGATTGAGGGTGTTGGGGGCGCAAATCCGTGATGCCACGAAAGCGGCACTGGCCGCCAAGGGCATCGATGCTCAGGTGCCCCAAACCGGCTCGATGTGGTGCACCTATTTTACGCCCACTCCCGTTCGGGATCTCGCTTCGGCCCAGACAACGGATGCCGAACTTTTCTCAAAATTCTTCCGCGGCTGTTTAGATCGAGGCGTCTACTTGCCTCCGAGCGCCTATGAGGCATGTTTCATTAGCACGGCTCACGAGGGATGCGCCATCGATGACGCCTGTGAAACCATTTCTACTGTAATCAAATATCTATGACGTCTCGGTTCCGCATTCTGATTTCAGTTCTAGCCATTTTCTCGACATCGGCCTTCGCCGATGTGGTCGAATCGAGCCAGCCTCACCACGCTGGAGTGATTCCGACGACGGAACTGAAATCCGGTATGACCGGGGAAGTCTGGACGGTGTTTAGCGGGACCGAACCAGAACCGTTTGAGGTTAAAATTACCGGAGTCATCGAAAACGCACTCGGTCCGGGAAAATCGATGATCCTCTGCGAATTGACTGATCCTCGGGTCCAAAACATGGGCGCGGTGGCGGGCATGAGCGGAAGTCCGCTCTATATTGACGGTCGGTTTGCCGGGGCCCTGTCCTATCAGGTGCAGCGGTTCGAAACCGTACGTTTTGCCGGGTTTACCCCGGCTGAAGATTTATTCGAAGTGCTCGCGATTGCGCAGACACATGCCGACGAACGGGCGAGCCCCAACGGTATGATGCCGGCCTCCCTGCCCGCTCGAACTCAAGCAATGGAAACCGAACACGAGCCGCGATCGATCAGCTCCTCTCCATTCTCTCCCATGGCCCCAGTGTTCACGTTCGGGGGAGTTTCACCGCAAGTGTCGGCCTTGCTCGCCCAACCTTGGGCGGCCTTGGGGCTGAATACGAATTCACCAACCCACTGACACCTCTCGGTCCCGGCCAAGCCGTTGGAGCCGCGTTGGCGGTTGGAGATATCACCTTGGTGGGCACGGGCACAGTTTCCCAAGTCGAGGGTAACCGGGTGTTGGCCTTCGGGCACCCGATGCTGGGACTCGGCACCGTCGAAGTGCCGATGACCTCAGCCGAAATTGTGGCCATTTTACCGTCGAACCTCAGTTCGTTCAAAATTGCCAACGCGGGTGAAGTGATTGGCACGGTGCGGCAAGATCGGTTGTCCGCCATCTACGGTGAAATTGGCCCCGGTCCGACCATGATTCCCATCACGGTTAACACGCCGCAACGCACCCTGAATTTTTCTACTGTCCGGCACCCCCGACTCACCCCGATGATTGCCGCCACCGGACTGACTCAGGCCGTGTTGGGATCAAATGATGCCGGACTTACGCAAGGATTCAGGGTCAAAACCGACGTGTCCTTTCCGGATGGCAGCGATCTGAAGATCAACGAACTCTACGCCGGCACGGAAGGATTTAAGGCCGGACTCTCTTCCTTGGTCCAAAGCCTCTCTACTTGGCTGCAAAACCCGGTCGAAGAATTATTTCCCGACCATATTACTTTTTCGGTCGAGCCTCTGACGGTCAATCCGACCATGAGTTTGGACAACGTGCAATTGTCGCACCAAACCGCCACGATCGGCCACGCCGTTGTCGCGACATTGGGGCTCCGTGATTTTCAAGGGCAACCGTTTCGAACCCTTGTCGAGATCCCCATCGCCACGGATTGGCTCGGACGGCAAGTCGAAGTTATCATCGCCGACGGGGCGGCGCTGGATGCCTTGTCGGGGCAGCAACGCAGTTACGCCGTCAGTCAGATCCGCCAATTCGACGCCTACCTCGATGCGATCCGTCGCGAGCGTCGGAAAGACGGACTCTACCTTGCGGTGGTGACCCTGGCCGACGTGTTTACCGACCAAACCGCCACGACGCCCGAATTGCCTGACTCGTTTTCTCGCATCGCCCGGCAAGCGGATGGCGCACGATTCACTGAGAAACGCACCCGCGAAGTTTTGTGGGAAACTCATATCCTCCCGGATCGTTTGGTGCCGGGTTTGGTGCGCAAGCCTTTGCAAATTTCGGATTAGACTGCCGGACCTTTTTTTATGCGATTTCCCCGCCTTCCCTTACTGTGCGCCTGCGGACTCATTTCCCACTTCAGTGTCTTCGGTGCCGGTTTCACTAAAGAACAGCAGATCGACTTTTATCGCGACGTGTCATCCCGGGACTTGGAAGGTCTCGCGACCCGTTCAGATGGACGCTTGATCGCGGGACCGACGCTAAAACCGACCGCCGTGGATTTGGGGGTCGATTTAGTTTGGGACCTTGAACCCGCTGGAACCGGCCAGTGGCTCGTCGCCTCCGGACCCGACGGCAAAATCCTCGAAGTCTCGTCTGCTGCAGGATCAGATACCCTCACCTCCCGGACTTGGGCCGATCTCGGCACCGATCAAGTATTCACCATCCTGCGACTTCCCGACGGTCGGGTCGTGGCCGGCACATCGCCCTCCGGACAAGTTGTCCTTTTTTCCCCAACGGGAAAGAAACTAGCCGCTGTGGCGTTGGCCGCCGACTCGGTCTTCGATTTGCTGTCATGGGACGACGGCAAGTCGGTGCTGGCAGCGACGGGGAACCCCGGGCGGATTTTCCAAATCGATCTTGCCGTCTTGTTGGCATCAGAACCCGCAGAATCGGCGGATGCAGCAGCGGACAAATCGACTGCAGTGAAGCCACCTGTGGCGGATCGTGGCGTCTCTGAATTTGGTGCCGTGCGAGATCGCAACATCCGCTGTCTCGCCGTCACCGCTGATGGTCAGGTGCTGGCAGGATCTGCGCCCAGTGGAAACTTGTATCGATTCGAGTCCTCCGGAGGCGCCCCGCTGATTCTGTTGGATCACGACGTCGCGGAGATAACGGACATTTATGTGAGCGATACGGGCGATATTTTTGTCGCCGTGGTTCACTCCGCTACGCCCCAAAAGAGCCGCGTGATAACCGCATCCAAGGAGCAGACGCCCTCCGCTGGCTCCACTCCCAGCGCGCCTTCGCCGGGGACATCCATTATGGAAGTGGCGCCCACCAACAAGTTCTCCGGGCGCAGCACCGTGCTCAAATTGCCCGCCGGTGATGGCATGCCGGAAACGGTGGTTTCCCGGGCCGGGTTAGCCATATATCGCATTGAACCCCGTGGTAATGTTTTGATCCTACCCGGTGGCGACAACGGTGAGCTCATCGGATACGACTACGCGGCCAACCGCGCCATTACTTTCGCCGGCAGTGAATCCGCGCAACTCACCGACATCGTGCCGGTCGGTGACGGCAACCGATACTTGATTCTAACCAACAATCCCGCCGGCCTTTCCCTACTGGATTTTGCGGCCCCAGGTTCTCGCTCGTTGGAAACCCGCAGCCTCAATCTCCGCACGTTTTCGGAGCTTGGCGCACTAAGGCTAGATAGACTTCGCCACTTGTCCCCTGCTGACGTTCAAGTGGCGGCTAAAACCAATCGAGGCAGTGATGAAGCCGAGGGCTGGTCCGCGTGGACGCCGCTCGCATTTGCCGACGGAGGATGGAAAACGGCGGGATTGGTCGGCGAGTATGTGAAGCTCAAGGTGGAACTGCCCGAATCGATTCCTTCCTCGGCCGAAATCGATGGAGGCAACTTGTATTTCCTCCCGGCCAACCGCCGACCCAGCCTCAAAGCTTTCCAAGTTGTCACCCCAAACTTTGGCTTAAAATTACGCCCTGACTCCAGCTCGGTAACGCCACCGACCGTGGCGCAAGTGATCGGCTCGGATAATTCCGGTCGCAGCCCGTCGGATGAAGATCGGGCCAAAGCCAATTTGTTGGCCAGCCAAGTCATTCCTTTCCCTGATGCGCAACTCGTAACCTGGACCATCGATGACGCCGATGGCGATTCCTTCGTGGCCACCTATTCCGTTCGTCATGAGGACTCGGATCAGTGGATCAACCTAGCGGTAAATACCGAACAATCGTGGGTGCAGTTCAGTCGAACCACTCTTCGCGATGGCGTTTATTTCACGCGTTTGGTCGTTGCTGAAACCGCACCTAGGCCGGCGGACCAACGGCTTGGCGTGACCTTTGAGACTGACGATTTGGTGATCGATCGCACGGCCCCTGAAATTCTTGAAATCGTCATTACTCCCTCGCCCACTGGATTGCGCGTGGAAGTCGCCGGGATTGATTCTCGCTCGCTTCTCGTCGGCGTAGACGTGGCACTCAACAATGGTCGTTACTTCGAAACCGAACAAACTATTGACGGAATCTTGGATCAACAGGCCGAGCGTTTCGTTGCCACGATTGACTCTGACGAGGTCAAAGGTGCGACGGCAGTGGAAATCACGCTGCAAGATGCGTCCGGCAACCGAGTTTCACGTTGGGTCGAGTTGCCGTAAGACGGAATGAGTTTTCGCAAGGCTGTGTCCGCTCGGAGATAATTGAGCAAACCCGTTCCAAGGTCCTACCTTATACCAATCACCGCTTGGATTTAGACTTTAACGCCAAGCCACGGAGCCGCCGAGTTGAGGAGCAAGTTATTCAACAGCTGAACTTTGCGTTCTTACCTACTTGGTGACTTTGCGTTAAAATTAGTCTAATTTAATCGGACTGCTGGTATTAGCTTCGCTCACGCCCGGGGGTGTGCTTGGCGATAGACTTCCTTCAACCGGGCCACGCTCACGTGAGTGTAAATCTGTGTGGTGGCAAGATTGGCATGCCCCAAGAGTTCTTGCACCAATCGCAGATCCGCGCCGGCGTTCAGCAAGTGCGTCGCGTAACTGTGCCGCAGTTTGTGCGGCGTAATATCGGACGGTAGATCGGCAAGCGCCAAGTAACGTTTCAAGCGCAACTGCACATCTCGCACACTAATTCGTTGATGATGGCTATCCACGACGACTGGAGAATGCTGCCCCGTGTCCCGGGCGAACTCCTGCATCCAGCGTTTTAGAACGGCAATCGCGATCGCCCCCAGGGGGCAAAGTCTTTCTTTCTGGCCCTTGCCCAACACCCGCGCTGAACCACTGCCCAAATCAATTGCTCCGTAGTTCAGTCCGGTCAATTCACTGACGCGCAGCCCTCCACCGTAGAGCAGCTCCATCATCAGTCGGTCCCGGCACGCGGTGAACCCATCGATGGTCTCATTCTCCTCCAACCGTTGGGGACCAAGCAGCAACGCTTTCATCTGCGTTTCGGTCAAAAACTGAGGCAGTTTCTTTTCCAACTTGGGTAGTGGAATTCCGGTGAAGGGGTTCCGCGACATTCGCCCCCGACGAATCCAATATCGAAAAAATGCGCGTAAACCTGAAACGTGAAGGTGCAACGTGCGCCGATCGAGCCGACGTTGCGCCTCAATAATAAAATCCCGCATCTCGCGGCGGGTGAGTTCATCGAACGGCTTCTCCTCGATGCCCGCGTCGCTCAGCCAGCCAAAAAAATGGATGAAGGCATGGCGGTAGTTCCGCACCGTGTAATCCGAGTAGCGCCGCTCCTTGCTCAACCAATCGCTAAACGGCCGCAGCCACGCGTCCTCTACGCCGGCCGGAAGTGCTTCAAGAGGCGGACTTGGCGGCGTCTTCGACATCGTTGATTATTTGATTGGTGAGTTTAAAAAAGATTCTGGAATTGACTTGAGA
>CAXBOL010000042.1:0-13196 GCA_963977295.1 uncultured Opitutaceae bacterium | reverse complement strand
AAGCCAATGAAACAGATCGAAGTGACGGCAAGACGTGAGAAACATTTTGGCCCCGTCGTCTGCCCATCCTTTGACCGCGACGCCGCGATGAATGGAAAGCGCCTTAAATTTGGGTTCGTCGGGGTAAAATGCGACGGCATGAGGAAGCTTCATCGCGTTCCATTGCTCGATATCGCTGGCCCGATACTTGTGCTTTCCGAAATCAATTTTGATTAATAGGCGATCCCAGTTGATGAGACGTTTTCGTCGGTCAAATGTCCGCACAAATTGTTCATCGTAGTGATAATGCATGCCAAAAAGGCGTGCATAGGGGGTTTCGATGATGGGGTAGCCGCGTTCCTTGCTGGAAACTGAAAGCACCTCAAGGGCACCGGGTTCCCTCATGTGTCGGATGAAGTTGAGGTATTGAGGCGGCGTAAACCCCATGCCTACAAATGGCGAACGACAGGGAGTCCCCAACTCAGCATAAATACGACCAGCCCAGCAGTCATCGCTCAGCACGGAAACCCCGGATGGAGGGATGTGTCGGTTTCGATAACGAGCGATCACCCGTTGTCTGATGGAATGGAGGCGAGACATACTTTTGCGAGAATGACGGCAGATATTTCCGCGATGAGACTCGAGGAATGAATATGAGACAAATTTAGTTTAACTTAATTAACTCTGATGGACGGATTAGGCGGGATAGCGCCTGCCGAGATGGTTGGAGCGGGCAGTCTGAGATCCGGCTACAGCCGTAGAAGGGGCGAGATCTGAGTGAGGGAAGGCGAATCGGTTAAGCGAATGATGGCGGTGGTTGAGTCATTTGTTCGGGTTGCCATGAACGGTCGAGGAAGCAGAGTGCGGGGATGAGGGTGCAGCATGGCACGACATCGAAGCGGAAAAAATCGGGGGGATATGGGGTGATCGTGGCGTTGGTGCTGGTGATGGGGTGGGGCGCGTGGACGTTGAAGCATCAGGGTAATGAGCAGGCGGCGGGGATCTTGGGGGTGTTGACGTTTTTTGTGGTGGTAGGGTTGGGATTGTCCCTGCTGACCAGGGCGGCCGGGCGGCGGACTGAGGCGGAGGCGAAACTGAAAGCAGATCATCCGGAAGAGCCCTGGCGTTGGAAGGAGGACTGGAACGCGGGTGAAATCAAAGGCGGTTCCCGGGCGGAGGCTTGGATGTTGGCGGGAATGGGTTTGGTGTTTATCGGGCTGAGTGCGCCAGGGGTGGGGGCGATTCCGCGGGAATGGAGAGAGGGTAACTATCTGATCTTGTTGGTGCTCTTGTTTGTGTTGGTGGGCTTCGGCTTGCTCATCGCCGCGTGGCGCCGGGCGTGGCAGTATTGGCGTTACGGCCCCCTGATTTTTCGGCCGGAACCTTTGCCGGGATCCTGGGGAGGGTTTGTCGGTGGGGTGATTTCGATTCCGCAAGGCGTGTGGTTAGTGGGCGATGTGGAACTGAAGTTGCGCAATCTTCGGCTCACGCAGTCGGGGTCGGGAAAAAATCGGCGCACCACAGAAGCCGTGCGGTGGGAAACGGAGACGACATTGGACCACACGCAGCTGTCGACCCTCGATAAGTTGAGAGAGCTGCCGGTGCTGTTCCATGTCCCACGAGACAAGGGGCAGCCTTGCGACGAGGCCGATCCGGAAGATCGCACGGTCTGGCGACTGTCGGTCACGATGCCGGTGCGAGGGATGCGAAGGGCCCTGACGACGTCCTGGGATGTGCCAGTCTTCGATCGTGGAGAGACCTTGCCGCCGGTTAAAAGCGGGCGCGTTTTGTTAACCGCGGAGAAGGCCCGGTCGATCTCGCATTGGTTGGCGGTCGCAGGGGTGAGTGAGTCGCGCGAAGGCGGCGCTTGGGTTTGGCGGTTCATGCAGCCGCGGGCATGGCGTGGCGGGGTGGCGATGTTGGGATTTGCACTGGTCTTTGGCCTGATTGGTTGGTTCGTGCCGGTGACAGTGCTGCGGGTCGCTTTTGGTGGATTTGCGCTCCTGCTGTTGGCCCTGTTGCCGGATCTTTTCTGGCATCGTAGCGAACTCGAACTGAAAGGGAGGGAAGTCGTAGTGCGACGTCGGGTCTGGCTGAGAATGAAGACGTGGCGGGTGGACCGAGAGGAAATTGGGGACGTGATAGCGGAGCCCTCTATGCGATCAGGAGATGAACAATTCATGCGCCTCCACCTGGTTGGCATCCGAGGGGTAGATCCGAAGCAGGCGCATCCGTGGGAGCACTTCAAAGCCCGCAAAGCCCGGTATAGGTGGCAACGTGAGCTGAAGAAATCGGGCCGCGCATCCGTTCAAACGGAACAGGCATTGCGGGAGACCCCGCGCTTTGAACTCAAAGTCGCGGGCTATTTGCGGGGCACCCACGCGGCAGAGCGCGTGCGGGAACACCTGCTCGATCAGTTGACGAAATCGAAACCTTAAACCAGCAGCCCGATTAGCTTAGACTAATTTTAACGCATCCCCTTTCGCCGAGGCTTCCACCGTCGCCAAGGCTATGGCAGACACGGTGGGAGGTCAGGAAGTCACCAAGCCGGTAAGAACGCAAAGTTTAGCAGTTGAATAACTCGATACTCATCCCTTCGGCTCCGTAACTCGGCGTTTTAGCGTCTAAATCCAAGCAGTGATTGGTATGAGTCACGCCTTAGAATACGGTGTAGGCGACGTTCACTCCGGCGGTGACGATCGAGACCATGCTCATGAGTTTGATGAGAATGTTCAGGCTGGGACCCGCGGTGTCCTTGAAGGGATCGCCGACGGTGTCGCCGATGACCGCCGCCTTGTGGGCGGTGGAGCCTTTGCCACCGTGGTGGCCCTCTTCGATGTATTTCTTGGCATTGTCCCAGGCACCGCCCGAGTTGGCCATAAAGACGGCGAGCACGAATCCGGTGGAGAGGCCGCCGCTGAGGAGTCCGAAGGTGCCGGGCACGCCGTAGATCAAGCCCACCAAGATCGGCACGGCCACCGCGATGACCGATGGCAGGATCATTTCGCGTTGAGCGCCGGCGGTGGAGATCTCCACGCAACGGGCGTAGTCGGGCGTGTCGGTGCCCAGCATGATGCCAGGTTTGGCTTTAAACTGCCGCCGAACCTCTTCGACCATGCGCCCTGCGGCGCGGCCCACGGCGTTGATAGTGAGCCCGCAGAACAGGAAGGCCATCATGGAGCCGATGAACACCCCGAGGATGACCTTGGGATTCATGAGGTTTACTTGGAAATACTCCATGAACTGCGTCAGGGATGCGAAAGTCGTCGCCACTACTTCACCCGAGCGCAGGACGAAGGAGTCCTGATGATTGTGCAGCATGGCGATTTTAAGTTCCTCCACATAGGCGGCCAGCAAGGCCAAGGCCGTTAGCGCGGCCGAACCGATGGCAAATCCCTTACCGGTGGCGGCGGTGGTGTTGCCGAGGGAGTCGAGGGCGTCCGTGCGACGACGGACTTCAGGACCTAAGCCCGCCATTTCGGCGTTGCCGCCCGCGTTGTCAGCGATGGGACCGTAGGCATCCGTGGCGAGAGTCAGTCCGAGGGTTGATAACATGCCGACCGCGGCGATACCGATGCCGTAGAGTCCCATGGCCATGGTATCGGGTGAAAAATCCCATGAGCCGGAGGCGAAGCAATAGGCGAGCGTGGTCCCAATGACGACAGACATGACGGGAATTACGGTGCTCATCATGCCGACGCCGAGGCCGGAGATGATGACGGTGGCCGGGCCGGTTTTGGCGTGTCGGCTGATGCCCTTGGTGGGCTCAAATTCTTGCGACGTGTAATACTCGGTGGCTTTGCCGATCACAATGCCGGTGAGGAGGCCCACCACGATCGCGCCCCAGATGCCGACGAAATTGGGGAGGTCGAGCACGCGCAGCACGAAGTAGGATGCGATGACGATGAGAACCGAGCTGAGATTGACGCCGCGGCCCAAGGCATTGAGCAAGTCGCGTTGGGTGGCTCCTTTTTTCACGCGCACCGCGAAGATACCGACGATGGAGAGCAGGGTGCCGATGGCGGCGATCAGCATGGGTGCGATCACGGATTTGTAGGCGGCGGACGTATCGGCCGAGGAAGCGAAGGCTGCGGCGCCGAGCGCGGCGGTGGCGAGGATGGAACCCACGTAGGACTCGTAGAGGTCGGCGCCCATGCCCGCGACGTCGCCGACGTTGTCGCCGACATTGTCGGCGATGGTGGCGGGATTGCGGGGGTCGTCCTCGGGAATGCCCGCTTCCACTTTTCCGACGAGGTCGGCGCCGACGTCGGCCGCCTTGGTGAAGATGCCACCGCCGACGCGGGCGAACAATGCTTGCAACGATGCCCCCATACCGAAGGTCAGCATGGTGGTGGTAATGACCAATAACTTGTGGGTCATATCGACCTCTTCGACGAAGTGCATCAGCACGACGAACCAGATCGAGATGTCGAGTAGGGCCAGACCCACTACGACCAGCCCCATGACCGCGCCACTGCGGAATGCGAGGCGAAGTCCGGCATCAAGGGATTGGCTGGCCGCATGCGCGACGCGCGAGGATGCATAGGTGGCGGTTTTCATGCCGAAGAACCCCGCCAGACCGGAAAAGAGACCGCCGGATAGAAAAGCGAACGGCACCCAAGTGTTTTGCAAATGCAGCCCGTAGGCGAGCCAAGCAAAGATCAGCGTGAGGCCCACAAAGAACATCCCGACAATTCGGTATTGTTGTTTTAAATACGCCATGGCACCGGCGCGAACATGTCCGGCGATTTCAGCCATGCGAGCGGTGCCTTCCGGCGCCGCCTTCATGCGTTTATAGAACCACGCGGCGAAGATAAGAGCGCAGGTGGAAGCTGCTGGAACGAGCCAGAAGAGTGGTGTTTGCATGATCAAGGGGGATCGGGACGGTAGATTGCGCGGGATATGGCGGGATTAGGCGCCAAAAGTGGAGAGCGCGGAACGCCACCAGGGGTAGAAGCGGGTTTCCAAGGCTTCGCGGTCGGGGAAGGCGAAGGCGCGGAATCCGCCGCCGGCTTGTGCCACGTAGAATCCCCGATGAATGGTGCGGAACAGCACGTCTTGTTGGAGGAAGCGGATGACCGTCTTGGTGGGTTTGTCGTTCTTTGATCTGAGCTCCCGCAGGCAGTCGCGCAGATGCTCCATGTTGGGATAGGGGAGATTGCCCGTATCGGTGGTTTCGGGATCGTCGGCGAGGCGACCGAGCTGCAGTTCGGTGAACACCAAAGTGGGGAGCGAGACGCGGTGGCGAGGATCCGTGATTTGCGCTCCAAACTCACGGGGATCGAGTGTGCTTACCACCCGCGGAGTGATAGGAGAAAATTCCTGATAAAGATGAAAGCGGGGACCAATCTCGGGGGTGAATTCGGCAGGCTCGAGCGTCAGCACTTGTCCATCCTCAGTGACCAGATGCAGGGCCTCAAAGGCCTCAATCGGGGTGGATTCCAAAACCCGGTAGATCGACAAATAGGCCGAATGGCGCGCAATGACCGTGTCGCCGCGTTCGAGGTCGGCATCGACGTCGAGTTCCGCCATGCGTTGTTGGGCATATTCGTCACTCAGCCGAAAGAAAACCGCCTGACCTCGGGATCTTTTTTTGGTGCCCGTGGCCAAGTAGGACCCAAACGCTTGGGGATCTAAGTGGGAGGCGACGAGGGCCTCGGGAAGCAGGGACACATACAGGTAGGGTTTCATGGTCAGGCGCATTCCTTCCCGGGGTAAATCCCGAAGAAGGAAACGATCCTACCGTGAATCGTGGTTCGAGGCTGCGCGTAGATTGCCCGGCGCTGGGCGTCGCTTGCAAATTGTGGTCCAGCGCCGATTGCGCTCGCTGGACTACAACAAGACCAAGTCGTTGCGATGCACGACTTCGAGGCGGCGGCGATGCGGGAACAGTTTGCGCAAGGCCTCGGAGTTCAGTCCGGTAACGCGGACGATATCCAAAGCGGAAAAGCGAGATTTGCCGCGGGCGACGATTTCGCCGGTGGGGCCAGCGATGTCGACGATATCGTTCTCGGCAAACGCGCCCTTAAATCCGGTGATACCGACCGCCAAGAGACTACTGCCTTGGTTTTGGAGGGCGGCGACGGCATTGGCGTTGATCACGAGTTGCCCCTTGGGGCGTTGGAAAAACGTGAGCCAGTGTTTGCGCGAATCGAGGGCGATTCCGTTGGGCACAAAGAAAGTGCCGGGATTGTGCCCATGGAAAATCTGCGTGAGCACGTTCTCTTCCGCGCCGTGGGCGATAAAGACGCCGCACCCGGCTTTGATGGCGAGTTTGGCCGCCGAGATTTTAGAAATCATGCCACCGACGGCGGTTGGCGAAAGGGTGCCACTGGCCATGGCCTCGATCGCCGGGGTGATGCGGGGCACCACGGAAATTACGGAGCCGCTCCCCTTCATGTCGATGAGTCCGGAAACGGTGGAAAGAATGATCAGATGGTCCGCGTGGGTGAGGCTGGCGACCATGGCAGACAACGTATCGTTGTCGCCAAATTTGATTTCGGCCGCGCTGACGGTGTCGTTCTCATTAACCACGGGGATGGCCCCGTAGGACAGGATTGCCTCGAGGGATGCTTTCACACCGAGGTGTCGGGCCCGAAAGCGCACATCTTCATGGGTAAGCAGCACTTGAGCCACGTTGCCTTGATGTGGTGCAAAGCCACGTTGCCACGTTTGCATCAGCAGGCTCTGGCCGATGGCGGCGCAGGCTTGCTTTTGAGCGACCAATTTGGGGCGTTTCTTGAGGCCAAGGAGCCCCATGCCCAGTCCGACCGCTCCGGAAGAGACGATGATCACTTCCGTGCCCTGCTCACGCAGGGCAGCGATTTGGGCGCAGACACTGGCGATACGGTCTGTATCCAGTAATCCGATGCCAGACGTGAGCACGCCCGTGCCAAGTTTGACGACTAATCGACGAGGTTTGCTCCCGGCTAGCCGGGAAGAAGCACGAGACATAGGGAGTGAACGATGCGGTCCGGTTGGGCTCGGCCCCTGAAACGCAGGGGACTGGTGATTGGAATCAGGCGAAATCGAGGAGGTCCTTTTCCTTGGCTGCGAGGTGCTCTCCGATGGCAACAATGGCCTTGTCGGTGAGCACCTGGATCTCCTTTTCGAGTCGTTTGCCTTCGTCTTCAGGCAACTTGGCCTTCTTGACGGAATCGAGTCCGTGTTGGCGGGCTTTGCGCACCCCGACCTTGCCGTCTTCGGCGTGGCGGTGGGCGACTTTGACAAATTCGTGACGGCGTTCACGACTCATCTCAGGAAGGGGGACGCGGACGAGTTGGCCGTCGATGTTGGGGTTCAGGCCGATGTTGGCGGCGTGGATGCCCTTGGCCACGGCCTGGAGCACACCTTTGTCCCAAGGCTGAATCACGATCATGCGTGAGTCCGGGGTGGAGATGGCGGCGCAGTCCTTGATGCGCATTTGCGAGCCGTAGGCATCAATCGTCACGTTTTCCACCATGGCGGGGGTGGCTTTGCCGGTGTGGATGTTGTCGAACTCATGGAGAGTGTGCTCCAAGGCTTTCTGCATACGGGCGTCGGTATCGTTGATAATCGGATGGGACATGGAAGGAGGGAAGTTAAAGGGTTAGGTTAAGGTATAATACCTCGGTATTTCAACTGTGGACGAGGGTGCCGATCTTTTGGCCTTCGACCGCAAGGCGGATGGCGTGGGGATCGCTCAGATCAAATACGAGGATCGGGAGATCGTTATCCAAGCAAAGCGAGAACGCGGTTGCATCCATGACGCTGAGCCGTTGGCGCAGGGCGTCGATGAAGGTGAGATCGTCGTATTTGACGGCGTCATCGTGTTTCTTGGGGTCCTTGTCGTAAATGCCGTCGACCTTGGTGGCCTTGAAAATGATGTCGGCGTTGACCTCGTTGGCGCGGAGGGCGGCGGTGGTGTCGGTCGAGAAGTAGGGGTTGCCCGTGCCGGCAACAAAGATGACGACGCGGTTTTTCTCCAAATGGCGAATGGCGCGGCGGAGAATAAACGGTTCGGCAACCTGATTCATGGGGATGGCGGTTTGCACGCGGGTGCGGACATCCATTTTTTCGAGGCAATCCATGATGGCGAGGCCGTTGATTACGGTGGCGAGCATGCCCATGTAGTCCCCGGTATTGCGATCTACGCCACGGGACTCGCCCTGCAAGCCGCGGAAGATATTGCCGCCACCGATGACGACGCACACCTGCACGCCCATTTCGTGAATCTCCTTCACCTGACCACAGATACGCGAAAGCACTGATGGATCAATGGGATCGGAACCGGAGCCGCGAAGCACTTCGCCGCTCAATTTGAGCACGATGCGCTTATATTTAGCCGAAGATGATGCCGGGACGGAGTCGCTCATGATCGTGCAGTGAACGGAGGCAATTTTGTCGCGTCAATCCGGGAGGTGCGACCGGGTGACTTGATTCACCCCAAAAACCGTGGCGAGTCGCGGTGAGCACAGCGGTAAAACGGAGTTTTACAGAGATAAAACAATGAATCCGAGCAGGGTAACTCCTCGTCCCTGAACAAAGGCCGCTTACTCAAAATTCAATTTCTTGAATATGGCTCGGTGAACTCTGTGCATTCCTCGTTGACCCAGTCTGACCGCTGAAATTTGAGTCGAACGGACCGGGGGAACGTTTAAGGAATTTTGGGAAACTATAACTGACGCTTGACGGAGGGCGGATTCGCTCCAGTCTGCGCAATTCTTCGTTTCACTGCCCGATGGTGTAATGGTAGCACAGGTGACTTTGACTCACCCAGTCATGGTTCGAACCCATGTCGGGCAGCCACGTTCGATCAAAAAAGATCGAACCGAAACGAGGAGGGGAGGCAATGCCTCTCCACTGAGCGTTAGACTCGCTTCCAATGTAAACTGAGGAAACTAGCCGTTAAATCCCGGATTAATAGCGAGATATGCGACATTTAGACGGCTGGATTCCACGGCTTTGGCCGCTTCCTAACGGATGGGTGAGATGACGTAGCTGAACTGGTAGTCCTGAGCCGGGAGCTGGTATTGGTGGTGGGGTTGAGCGCCCCAGCTGTTGTCGCCGCCGACGCCCATTTGCTTGGTGTCGATGTTGATACTGATGAGATCCCGCTGGGGGACATCGATGCTGTGGCGTTGAGCTTTGGTCTCTCCGGGATCGAGATCGCTATCGTAGTGGTGGCGGGCATTGAAGCCGATGAGGCCGGACGTTCCGGCAATCCGGACACCGAGACCGTTCTTGTCGCGGAAAGTCACCCAACGCGTGTCGGTGCGGTAGCCATTTTCTTGTGGACGACTGTAAACGAAGCCCAGTTCTGCCACGGTGGTGACGTAGCGTCCTACCAACGCGGAGGTGTAGCGGTCCTGGTAATTTTCGTGCGGGCCGCGACCGAAATATTCCACCGCCGTGAAAGCGTCGTGCAGCACGAGGTTGGTGCCGAAGCGGGGCAGGGGCGGAAGCGTCGCTTTCACGTCGGACAAGGCACTGGTTACCTTAATTTCACCGGAGGTGTTAATCTCGTAAGTGATCGTCGCGGTGGCTTCAACGGCAGGCAGCGCGAAGGTGGCGCGGAGGGTGGTGCGAGTGGCATCGCGGGAGAGGACCCTGAAATTGGTGAGTTGCGGTGCTTGGGAGGCGTCTTTCCAGACCTTCCATTTGACCGGCATTTTGAATCCGAAGTCATTGTCGGTCGGGGCGCGCCAGAAGTTGGGTTTGAGCGGTTCGAGCAAAACCGGAGTGAGGCCTACGACGTAACCCGACAAGGCACCGGTGGATTTATCGAAGTGCGCGGTCGCACCGTCGGTTTTTACGATTACGGTGGCGTCCGTTTCAGTAATTTCGATCGGACTACCGGACGTGATCGCGAGTTGCGGCAGCCGTGGGATGGTGAGGCTGAATTGGGCGGCGGCGAGCTGATGGCCAGCAGGAATGAGGGGGGCGGCGGTCCTGGTTTCGGCGGTGAGCACGAGATGAAACTCCGCGGAGGTGGGATCGAACGGTGGCAGAAGAAGGGACACGCGAGTGGCGCCACCGGCAGGGGTGGTCAGGTTGGGGAGAGGACCGGCGGCAAAGAGGCGACCGTTCTGGAGGAGTTGCCACTGGAACGTGAAATCGGAAAGATCACGGAAGGCGTAGGCGTTGACGATCTCAACCGAGGCATCGGCGGCATGGAAGTCGCGGAACTTGATCGATTGGTAGACCTTCTTAACCTCCGCGAGCGCGGGGTGCGGGGTGCGGTCAGGGTTGACCAACCCATTCAAGCAAAAGTTGGCGTCGTTTTGTAGGTGTCCGGCGCCGAGGTCGCCGCCGTAGGCCCAATACGGGCGACCGTCGGCATCGTGGGTGAGGAGGCCTTGGTCGACCCAATCCCAGATAAACCCACCTTGAAAACTGGGGTGGGCGGGGTCCTCGATGAAATCCCAATAGTCTTGAAGATTTCCGACGCTGTTGCCCATGGCATGCGCGTATTCGCACATGATGAACGGGCGTTCAGGGCCCGCGTCCTGATAGGCCTGCATTTGCTCCAGCCGTGAATACATGGGGACTTGGAGGTCGGTGTTGGGATCCTTGGTGGCTCCCTCGTATTGCACGGGGCGGGTGGCATCATGGGTTTTTAACCAATCGTAGGTTGCGAAGAAATTGGGGCCATTGCCCGCTTCATTGCCGAGGGACCAAATGATGATCGAAGGATGGTTTTTGGACCGTTCGAACATGCGTTGGGTGCGATCGAGGTGCATGGCCTTCCACTCGGGCTGATAAGCGGGGTGGATGGACTCGTCGAACTTGCCTTGATTGGTGGCGCCCATGCCGTGCGATTCGATGTTGGCCTCGTCGATGACGTAGAAGCCGAGTCGATCACACAGGGTGTAAAAGAAATCATCGCGCGGGTAGTGGCTGCACCGGACGGCGTTAATGTTGTGCTGTTTCATCACCCGCAGATCGAGCTCCATGGTTTCGGGCCCGACGACGTGGCCGGTGATTTCGTGATGGTCGTGCAGATTGACGCCCTTGAGGAGAACGGGCTGGCCGTTGACGAGCAACTGCGCGGCCTTGATCTCGATGCGGCGAAAGCCGACATCGATCCGACTCACTTCGAGGGTGCCGTCAGGCTGTTCGGAGGTGATTTCGAGGGCGTAGAGTTCGGGCGTTTCGGCGGTCCACCGACGCACGGTGGGAACCTCGCCGTGGAAGGTTACCTGAGTGGAGGCGGAGGCGGGCACGGTGGCGTTTTCGGAGAACTGCAGGACAGGCGTCTCGCCATCGAGGAGGCGGGCGCTGATCTTCAAATTACGGGCGGCGGTGCTGGAGTTGTTGAGATCGAGCTCGAGCGAAAGTTTGCCGGTGCGGTAGGTGTCGTCCAAGTCGGCGATGGCGTGGACATCAGTCACGGCAGCCATTTCGGTGGCGTAGAGGCAGACATCGCGGTCGATGCCGCTGAGTCGCCAGAAATCCTGGTCTTCCATGTAGCTGGCGTCGGACCAACGATAGACCTGCACGGCGAGCATGTTGTCGTCAGAAATCAGATACGGTGTGATGCGGAAACGCGCCTCCGTCTTACTGCCCTCGCTGTAGCCGACCTTTTGACCGTTGATCCAGACCGTGGTGGCGCCGCTCACGCCACCAAAGTTGAGATAAACCTCTTTGTTTTTCCACGCGACAGGCACGGAGAACGTGCGGCGATAGCTGCCGACGGGATTGTTTTCGTGGTCGATGAACGGCGGGTTCTTGGGGAACGGATAAATGATATTGGTGTAAATCGGTAGTCCGTGGCCGTGGAGTTCCCAGTTGGAGGGGACGGTCAGAGCTCCCCACGTGGACGCGTCGAAGTCTGGGGCCTCAAATCCGATGGGGCGGTCCGCGGGTTTCGAAACCCAGTTGAATTGCCAGTCGCCATTGAGCGAGACGTAGAGCGGAGATAGCGTGCGGTCATCGCGCTGGGCTAATTCGGCGGAAGGGTAGCGCGTGAAATTGGCCACGGGAGCTTCCCGATTGATTTGGAAAATTTCCGGATTCTCCCATTCGTCGGCGGCCGCGAACAGGCTGGACGCCGAGATAACCAATACGAGGGCCGCAGGGGCGATGAAGCTCGCGGGGTTCCGGTGGACACGAGGGATTTGCATGGGACAGAAGGTAGCAATTGCTGCCTGTGCAAGGAAGCCCGGCGTGCTGGAAGGTGCCTGCAAATGTGTTCAACCGTTAAGTGCGGGAATGCACCAGCTTAACGCTCAAATGAGTCGGAGGTTGAGTCTCGGCACTCGGAATGAAGACTGCCTACTCCGCCGGCCCTCTTACCCTTGTATTCCTCATGATTTGTTCTGCTCACCTTTTGCGTCGCGCCGCCATCCTTTGGGGCAGCGCGATTGTCCTTCTGGCCAGTGTATCGACCGCGGCGGATACGCCACGACCGAACATCGTGTTGATCGTGGCCGACGATTTGGGATGGCGAGATTTGAGCACGCAGGGCAGCACGTTCTACGAGTCACCGCGCATCGACTCACTGGCGCGCGATGGCGTGCGGTTCACTCAGGGCTATGCGACGTGTCAGGTGTGCAGTCCGTCGCGAGCGAGTTTGATGACCGGACAATTTCCGGCGCGATTGCGTATTACGGATTGGATAGGGGCGGCAGAAGGCACGGATTGGAAGCGCAATACGATGTTGTTGCCGGCCCACTACCGGCACGAATTACCGCCCGAGCGGGTCACGATTGCGGAAGCGCTCAAGGAGGCAGGTTATGCGACCTTCTTTGCGGGTAAGTGGCACCTGGGGGAAACGGAATTGGACTGGCCCGAATACCATGGGTTCGACGTGAATAAAGGTGGCCATAACCGCGGGTCGCCTCCCGGTGGTTATTTTTCACCTTACCGGAATCCACGACTCACCGACGGCCCTCCGGGTGAACATTTGCCGCTGAGATTGGGCCGGGAAACGGCCGACTTCATCGATGCCCATGCGGATCGACCATTTTTTGCGACCCTGTGTTTCTATTCCGTGCACGGTCCGGCGCAGACCACGCAATCGTTGTGGAAAAAATACCGAGACAAGGCCGCGGCCACGGCGGAGCCGACCAAGCGATTTGGCGACGAACGCCGCCGACCCATTCGAGAAGTGCAGGACAATCCGGTTTATGGCGGCATGATCGAAGCGATGGATCAGGGGGTCGGTATGGTTTTGGATGCGCTCGAGCGTCATAATCTGCGGGATAATACGGTGGTGATTTTCACTTCGGACAACG
>CAXBOL010000041.1:0-13221 GCA_963977295.1 uncultured Opitutaceae bacterium | reverse complement strand
GCCGACTTCACCGAGTCGTTCACCGTCTTCGCCGGTGCTCGGGTGGAAAATTCGCTCTACTCCACTCGCGGCACTCCGAAGGAGTCATCTAATCCAGCGCCCTATCGCGACGGGGAAGAAACGTATGCCAGTGTCTCGGTTAACCCGATTCTGACCTTGAACGACACCTTCTCCCTCTACGCGGCCATCCAACAAGGCACCGCGCTCAACCCCGGGCAAACCGGTGGTATTAACAGCGGCGATGGCAATTTCAACGAAGCCCCCTTCTACGAAGGTGGCATCAAGATGAGTGGCATGGAAGGCAAGTTCTTCGCTTCCGCTGCCCTCTATGAATTCGAAAAGACCACCTTGGCCGACCTGCCCACTGGGGCCGTCGACACCTCGGAATATAAGTCTGAAGGTTACGAAGTCGAATTCAGTTACGCCCCGACGCCGAGGTTCACGTTGGTCGGCAGCTTTGGGGAGCAAAAAGCCACCTACGTCGGTGGGTTTCCCTTCGCGACGTCGCCCATGACGCCGGAGCAAGTCGCCCTCTATGCCGGCGCGATTGTCTATGATGTCGTCAGCCCCGATCGGAATGCCAATAACACCACGAAGGAGCGTCGAGGTTATCCGCAATTCTCGGCCAATCTGTTCGCCATGTTCAGCTTCGAAAATGGTTTCGGGGTCGGCGTGGGTCCCAGTTACAAAGAGGGATTCTGGTTGAACAATGAACAGACGCTGAAATTGCCGGAGGTCACGATTTGGAACGCCAATATTTTCTACCGCACCGAGCGCTACGAGTTCTTCTTGCGGTTGAATAATTTGACCAACGAAGACTACTTCATCGGGGCCTCATTTGCTCCGACGATGATCGTGACGAAGGCCGAGCCTCTCGAGGCCCAGTTCAGCATGAAGTTCAAATTCTAAGCATCGTGCATTTCCCCTACGAGGTATGAAGGTTGCAAAACTCATTTTAGCCCGTTGGGGCGTTGTGGTCGGGCTGATGACATTCGCTGCTGGGAGTGTCGTCAGTCTCGCCGCGGCGTCGCCGAGCGAGGCCGAGGCGAAAAGCCTTATTCACGGGTTTCTTTCGGCTTGGGAGTCCGGCGATGCGGAGACGTTTGCGACCGCCTTGCATCCGGACGTGGTTTTTGCCTATCCGGGCGGTCGCCTCGATTACGGGGCATTGACCGCGCTTTTCACGAGTTATCAAAAGGAGAAAACCGATATCAAAATCTACTTCGCCGACTTTTTGATCAGCGACGGCGATCGATACGTGACCGCCTACCAATTCGCCGCCACTGACGTGGAATCGGCGGAGCGGTTTGCAGTCGGCACGGGCATCGTGTGTCGGTTTGCTGACGGCAAGCTCATCGAGGTGAAAGAGTATTGGGACTCCCAATTGGCCTCTCTACAAAAAAGCGGAGAGGTGCCGCTGGATGAGGGGATTGTCGCGCCGTGGCCGGACTCAGTCTGGCTCCGTCCGGATACGATCGATTAACTGCCACCCGGAACTGAATGCATATGAAATTCTTAAGAATTGGAATGCTGGCTTTGGGCGTGGTCTCGGTCGCGATTGCCGCCGAAACGCCGAAGATGGACGTCATCACCAATGATACCTCGGAGTGGATTCCGCTCTACGGGGAGGAGTGGTTCAACTACTTCCATCCCGACTGGATGGGATACTTCCCCGGAGGCAAGAATAACGCCTACCATGACAAGTGGGTTCAGGCGCAATGGGCGAAGCATCCGATCACGAAGGATTGGACGATCTTCAACAAGTCGCACGTTTTTGACGGTGAGTGGTTTGCGGTCGAGTGGTTCTATCAAGCCACGTATTTGGCGGATGGATTCACCGAATGGGAAACCACTCTCGGTATCGGTAAGTTGAAGGAAGGCAAACTGGTGCTCTGGATCGAATACTTCGACGACAACGTGGGGAAGCTCCAGAAACTCGGATTAATGCCGTTTCCCTCCAAAGAGGAACCAGTTTTTCCCTGGCCGGAGAAAGCCAAAATCAATCTTCCGTATCGGCCTTAGTCTGACCTGATACGTCTGAAACCAAATAGAAAGGAGGGGCGAATTCCGCCCCTCCTTTTTTTGCGATCGATCATATGGGGGCAGGGGTTTGGCGGGCAGGGCGAGGGCAACACCAACGGGTGCCGTGTTTCTTCAAGAGGGGGTTCGGTCTTGAGTGTTGTAGCAGCCGGGGTCGCTGACCCCGGGAGCGAGCTAACGAGGAACACCGGGGTCTACAATCACGACGGCTTACGTCCGTTGACCACTCCCCCGTGTTCATCGCGAGCAAGCTCGGCTCCTACAAAAACGGGCATCGTGATGGGGCACGGGCCTAACGTCCACGATTCGAGATCGGACGGAGAAATACTCCAGGCGCGAATCCGTCTTGGGTCATTCGCGAAAAACGCTAACTGGCGAGGGCGGCCGTTTGGCTCGATTCGCGATAGTCGCCCGGAGTCAGACCGGTGTATTTGCGGAAGAACCGACCGAAGTAGGACGGGTCTTGAAACCGCAGGTCATAGGCGATCTCGGCGATGGTGAGATTGGAATGCAGTAGCCGGCGCTTAGCTTCAAGCAGCACGCGCTCATGGATCAACTCACCGGCCGAGCGACCGGTGTGGCGGCGCAGGGAAGTATTGAGATGCGTGCGCGAAACGTTGAGGAGTTCGGCAAAATCACCGACTTCCACCATATGCGGAACTTTTTCCTCGAGGGCTAAGCGGAAGCGTTGGACCAATAATTCATTTTCTCCGCGAGGCGTCGGGGTGGTCATGGAGCGGCGGGCGAAGAGCTGCCGCATATAGCTCAACAGCACCATCAGAAATCCGAGGGCCAGATCGTCTCGACCGGGCGCGTCAACCTGGGCCAGGTCGCTGAACTGAGCCAATAGTTGATCGATGCGCGAGGCTTCCTGCGCGTCGAGTTGTAGGATCGGATCCATGTGCTCCGGGTAAAGAAAAGGCATCTTTGCCAGCATCGTGGGGTGCTCGCTGGTCACGGCGAGAAATTCAGGGGTGAACCCCGCGATGAGCCCTCTGGATTCGTCGTCGAAATCCCACGCATGCACCTGCCCTGGTGACACGATGATCAGCGTGTTGGGTTGCAGGGAGTAGCTGTGCAGATCGCAGCGGATCTGCCCAGAGCCCTGCTTCATCCAGATGAGCTCAAAAAAATCGTGACGATGAGGCACATCGCGCCGATGGCCCTCCTGTTCGCTTTGCGCAAAAGTGATTAAGTGAAACTTGCCCGGATTGTGGATCCCTTGATGGTATCCAGCGATCGGGTAATCCGCAACGGATCTGAACATGACGATCTATCTCCTGAGCTCACGATGTGAAACGAATGGCTTCCCTTGGCCGCGAGCTTGGTCAGGGTTCAGCAAGATTGACGCCAACTTCTAGCGTCTGGGACGAATCTGCGTCTCGACTAACTGGAATTCGAAAGTGCGCGGCGGGCAGATTCTCCTATGTCCCTGATACACTTGGCGTAACCGTGAGCGGCGAGTTGCAGCCATTTTTTTCCTTTTTCCTGAGATCCGGCCGGGGCATCGCCCATTATACCGTAGCGAGAAAGGTCAGAACTGATCCAAGCAAAGGTTCCGGGAGCTCGCTCCGGGCGAATCTTTCCCGGGTCGTTGATTGAGGCGGGATATTCGCACACGGCATCTTCCATCCGCACGTAGTCCGGGGCCACTGCTTGGAGCCACGCGGTTTCAACCGTGTTGGCATGCATGCCCATTGCGATCTCTTGGGCGGGAAGTCCGTAATCGGCCTGGGATGAAAGAAACCCCGTCTGTAGCCCTAATTCCGCGGTGATTTCGCGCAACGTGTAGGCGATGACGGCCGTGTTGCCACCGTGGGTGTTGAGGATAGCCAAATGTCGAAAACCCCAAGCGTGAATCTGACGCGCCACCGTCAGCAGGTGCGTTCGCAGCGTATCCTTAGAAATGAATAGCGTGCCGGGAAAGCCGGTATGCTCGTTGCTCTTGCCAATCGTAATCGGGGGGGCGACGTAACACGACGCCTCGGGTGAGAGCAGCGGGAGTGAGAGATCCAGTAAAACTTGTCCCATCAATGAATCCACTGCGACCGGCAGGTGCGGTCCGTGCTGTTCGATGGCGCCGGTGGCAAGGATGACAGGCGCCCACGCTTTGTCGGGTAATGCCGCGATTTGCCGCAAGGTCATGCTCGGCAAGTAGCGGGCCGCGTAAGATGGGAACTGGGGAGAAAATGAAGACAAAATCATGGGTGCTGGGCCTGGACGATTTTACCGCCGTGCGGCAGGAAGGGACGTGCGGCAATCTCTTGCAGGAGTCCTTGGAGTGTGGACGCGCTCTCATGTAGAATACCTTGGGCGTCATCGGTCGCTTCCGGCACGGATAACGCCGGTTCCGTCAAGGGGGGCACTCCGAGCGATTGATCCCCCCAACCGCTGGAGAGGTCCAAAGCCACGTCGGCAAGGGGGGCTTCCGGGGCGCGTCCGGTGAGTCCGGTAATGAGGGTCTGCACGCGGCGTCGATCGGGACTGCGGGACGGTAGAAAATCCAGCCCGAGTCCACTGAGACTGATGCGAAAAATTTGCACCCCGTGCGCGATGCGCAAATCGCGTGCGGCGGCCGCGATCAATTCCTCGTTCCACGGGCTGGAGTTGTAGAAAACCAAGCGTCGGAAACCGGAGGCCACAATTGAGGCGGTCACTTCAGCCAGGAAGGCATGCGCTTCGGGCGGACTGACGGGAAAAGCGGAGTAAGGACTGGGGCCCAGCACAAAACGCAACGGCGGAATCATGAGCGCGCGCAAGGAAGGCTTGGCCCGTTGCAGGGCCTCCTTGAGCACAGACAACAGGACAGTTTCCTCGGAATCCAACGGATGGCCCAAACCCCAGTCCGTCATGCCAGCCAGAGGCACGATGATCGTGGTCTGGGCGGGATCGGGCCAATGCGTGAATTCGGGCCAGCGGTGCCACGGCCAGAACGTAGCGGGATCGGCGATACACAGAGGAGTGGGCGGGGGCGGATTTGACATGCGGAAATTTTATGGGGCGTTCAAGACGAGCGGAACGTCACCCGCCCGGCCCCGCAGCACGCAGTTTGCCAGTCGGGGGTAATTTGAGCGAGACGGGTCAGAATGCCACGATTTAGTCAGAAGTGCCGAGGGCAGGATCAGAAAGAGGAAAGGTGATCGCTAATGGCGATGGCCGGAATTCAACCTTAATCGGACGGCAATTTAGCCAATTCCTCGGCAATGCGGGGGTCGTGTGGGGCCAGGATTTGAGCTTTTTGCATCGATTCGCGGGCGGTTTCAATTTTGCCCTGACGAGAGTAGATCTGGCCCATCCGCCACCACACATAGGCCGGAGGCGCGCCTTTGTCGGGCGCCGGGAGTTCGAGGCAGCGTTCCAACACCGCAAGCCCGCGGTCAATCTGGAGTCCGGACTCAGCGGCGCAGCGACCGAATTGGTAGAGTGCAAAATAGTTGTCGGGGTTGCGCTCGAGGATGGAATTCAAGGCGGTCATCGCCTGTTGGTGCTCATCTTCGGCCAAGTGTAAATTTGCGCGCGCAAAGCTGCCCCGGTCGGGATCAATCGCGGCGATGGCATCGGCTTGGGCGTAGGCTTTAGCCATACCGCCACCCACGAGTGAAGGAGCGCCGGCATAGAAATCGAGCAAACCCTGGCGGAAGGTTAGGTTGGTTGGTTCCATTTCCACTGATTTGATCATGGCGTCCCGACCGCGACGCACGGCGCCAAGGGCTTTGAACGACATGCCCAGCGACCCGGCGTATTCTAGTGATCCGGGCTGGGTCAACTGTGCCGCGAGGGTGGCGGATACCAGGGCGAAGATGCAAATCAGAGGAGCTCGAGCGGTGAATCGAATCACGGTGGCAATGAGGGAGGCGAAGTTCGGGCAAATCAATCGTGCGATGGAATGAATACAAAATGTCACATTTGTAGAGTTGGACTGGTCGCCGAGCCGCGAATGTGTTTTCAGTAGGGCAGGGGCGACCGACACGTTGCGTCCCGACCTCAACTCCATTCCCAATGATCAACGACACCTTTTTAGTTCACCACGTCTATTTCTGGCTTAAAAATCCCGAATCCCAAGAGGATCTCAACGCACTCCTCGACGGTATCAAGGGCCTTGCCGCCATCCCCCAAGTGCGCGGCGTTCACGTCGCGGTGCCCGCGGCGACCGAGCAACGCGGCGTCGTCGACAGTAGCTATTCGGCTTCCGAGATTTTACTGTTCGACAGCCTGGAAGATCAGGCGACCTACCAATCGCATCCGCTTCATCAGGAATTCATCGATGCGCATTCGCCCAAGTGGGCGAAAGTGGTGGTGTATGATTCGGTAAAGGCGCGCTAAACTTGGTTTGCCTGCGCTAAACGGAGGCGCTTTATGACGCGAAGCCCGACCCACGTGCGGGATGGGGGGGGGGCGATCGATGGTCCGGACTGCAAGCCCGGCAGTCGCTTTGTGAGTCGGGAAACGAAGCGCGGTCAGTCAGATTCGAGTGTCAGGGCAATCCGTCCCGACCGATCTAAGGGCGGAGGCGGAGCGTGCCGTCTGAGCGTGCTGCAATCTCAACAAAATCATGAATCATTGGACTGCCCCCTTTGCGGGAGGATTGTCCTTTCGAACCCCTGGGGGAACTCTTTGATGTAGAGGTCGCGTTTGGGATACGGAATCTCGACACCCTGGTTGGCAAACTCCCGGTATACCGCGCCATAGAGCTGATGCAAAATGCGGCCGCGATCCCCGGGGTTATCAATCCAAACCATGAGTTCAAAATCCAAGCTGGAATCGCCAAATCCACGGAACCGCACCACCGGGAGGGGCGTCTCGCACAATTCCTTTTCTGCGGCCGCCACTTCCAATAGAATTTTTTCCACCAAGGTAATATCACTGCCGTAAGCACACCCGATCTTTGCCCGAATTCGTGAACGTGTGCTTGGTCCCGCCGATTCATTGATAATCTTGGTATTTCCCATGACGGAGTTGGGAATCGTAATCTCGATGTGATCACGGGTCAGGATGCGAGTGCTGCGCAGCCCGATGTTGGTCACTTCGCCGCGTTCGCCGGTCTCCAGCACGACGTAGTCTTTGATTTTGTAGGGGGCGTCCGCCATGATGAGAACACCGGCCAACAAATTTGCGAGGGTGTCTTTGGCGGCGAAACCTACGGCGATACCGACGATTCCGGCCGACGCCAGCCATGCCGTCATGTCCACCTTCCAAGAGGAGAATATGGAGTAAATCGACAGCCCGAGAATGGTGAGGAACGCCAAATTCTCAAAGAGCGGCAACGTTTGGCTGTGGAGCACAACGAACCGACTTTCCTGAGCCGCCATCTGTCGCAGAATCAGCCGCGAAAAGCGCACGGCGAACATCGTCCAAACAATTAACAATGCGGTGTAAATGAGCGGAAACAGTCGTTCATGGAGAGCCGCCGGCAACTCGAGCACACTCGACGCCGTGGAGAGCCCGTAGACGACCACTGAATAAAATACCGGCTTTTGCAAAATCTCGAGCACCCGGTCGTCGAAATCCCCTGCAGTCTTGGCCGTCCATCGCTTGACAACCACCACCAAGCCTCGGTCCACGATCCACGCGAGAACGAGCGCCAGAAACATCACGATTCCCGCCAGCACATAAGGGTAGTTCGCCAATTGGCCGGTGATCGAACTTAAGAGATGCATCAGGTCGTTCATTTCGCGAAGAAAGCTGTATTGCTGGAGCAGCTCAGAACGCAACCGGTTTGTCGGTGGTCGGTGCGGCCCAATAAGTCACGCGGTGAGGGCCGTATTCCGCATGGGGCGAGGCGTAAGGATTCCTTCGGTTCGTGCGGCCCTGCTTTCGGGTGATTTCGATCAACACGTTGGGCATGAATCACGTCACCGAGTTGGCGGAGGAAACCGGCCCCCTGAAGAGGGGAGGCTATTTCCCCGTCCGTATCGAAAGCGGATTGAGAGGGGCGGTTGATTTCAGGAGCGAGGCCATTGAACCCGGGCGTTTCGCTCAGACGGTCTTATCCGCTATTTTCGACTGCTAGACAGGCCCGGGGGCGTTAGTCGGCGGCCAACGGATCGCGGAGCGGATTTTCATACCATGCGACGTTGCCGGTCCCTCTGCCCGCATTGAGTAAATCAAGGTCGCCGTCGCCATCCATGTCCACCGCTCTCAAGTCGTAAGACTCTTGGGCCGTATCGAGATCCAGGCGGGTAAAGTGTCCTTGGCCGTCGTTGAGGTAGATGGAAAGTCGTTTAGATTCGTATCCGCAGCTCGCCGCATCGAGGTCTCCGTCTTCATCAAGATCGGCGAGCACCAGAGAGTGCGGAGAGTCAATTCCAGGGTCGATTTCGCGAATTACCCAATCCGGTCCCTCAAACCAAAATACCCCTTTGCCGTGTCCCCGCGAAGCGAGTAAGTCGACGTGACCATCTCCATTTATATCACCGGGTAGAATGTTGGTGGCACCCAGTTGTTGATCGGCGATGAGGGTTTTTTCCCACGGGCCATCAACGCCAGCCGCACCGGGGTTTTTCCAATAGGCAAACCAATTGCCCCCCTCAAACGGATTGCCCTTGGCCGCGATGGCGATTTCGCCCCAGCCGTCTCCATCCAGATCGCCAAATCCGAAGTAATGACTTCCCCCTCCAGCATCGCCGCTCGCAAACACATGTCTCGGCCAGCGTGAGGCGGACTTTACCGCGGCCGGCATACTGAACCACGCGACCGAGTCGGCCAGCACCCCCTCGGGTCGAAAATGGTTGATGATGAGATCCAACTGCCCGTCCCGATTTACATCGGCTTTGAGGAAACAGTGAATGCCGCCCAAGTCGGCATCGATGATTCGAGCGGTCCAGGGGCCTTTCGCCTGCCCCGGGTTTTCCAACCAGAAGGCCGGACCCGTTGATAAGCCTCCTGCCCAGTCCAAATCGCCGTCTCCGTCGATATCTAGCGTTTCGCCATGGATGCAAACCCCGCGAGGCGCAGGCAGTTCGTGCAGGACAACTTCTTTCCAGTCTGGTCCCGAAAATAGGCTAACCCTTCCGCCGTAACTACTGATTACATCGACCACCCCATCTTGATCGTAATCGGCCGCGACCGCGGTCATGTTGCGCCCCAGTTCCATCACGGTGTGTTTCTCCCAACTTGCCATCGTCAAAGCTGGCGCAAGAGAGAGGAGGGCAAGGGGAATAACTTTCATTGATCGGTCAGGGGGGTTTTGTATTAGGTTGGTATTAGCCGAAGATTGCAACTGTGAGCCCGGCTTCTCCGGCTCGGAAACGGGTGTCACATCGGCGGTTTTTACCCCGACTGGAAAATAACAATGGCGCCTCGAATGGCGGTCGGTGCGGTCTTCTTTCGATTGGCCGATTAGATTCAGATCTAGACCTCGTGCCCTTGAATTGATCGACCCAGTTCTGGCCTCTCTAGCCACGAAGCGTTCTCGCTCCCTATTCGTGCCCCACCGGCAAATATCGAGTCGCCTTGATCCAATCGACATCGAGTGAAAATTCGCCGGGGTTTTTATCTCCCAATAGAATGCCCACCGAGAGGATTTCGGCTGGATTGATCGGCGGCGCGTTGCGGATGGATCGCCCCCTCCAACCGGCAACAAAACTTGTCAGCGGTAAGACATGAGTCTGCCATCGCCCCGGTTGGGTTGCGAACTCGGCGCTGTAGTCCGGCGCCCGCCAGCCATTCGCCATGCGCAAGCGTAGTTGGTAGGTGCGCCCATCGCCTTTGGTCCTTATCAAGATGGCCTGAGCCTCAGATAGATCCGGCATCCGCCCCAAGGCTCGCGCCGACGCGACCCCGCCATTGTTTTCCAATGAAAGCTGGCCACTGAACCGGACCGTCTCGGCGTCGACTCGATTCAGACTACTCTGCGACACTCCGCCCATCACGTCGTCGTTCACGATCTGCCAACGCAACGAAACGGCGCTTTCGGCGAACTCCTCGATGACGATGTCAGACGCATGCAGTCTCATCGCAGAAATGATCCACCCTATTCCGACCGCCAACGACCAGTTAAAACGAAGAATCATGAGCAAACGTGCAGTGGATGTCCCGGCTGTCAAATTTGGGCCCGTCAAAGGGAAACCCACTGGGTCTTAGGCCCCGGGGGCTGGAACCGTTTTACCGAGCCTGGTTGACCTGTCATGATGAATCGAGATCTGATGTCTTTTGGCGTTTCGCTCTGCTATGGCTGGTCCGCCTCCGCCATTGACGGGGGTGTGAATAGGGCGCATACTCTGCGATTATGGAAGTCCTCGATACTGTCCGTGATGTCCTCGCCCAAAAAGGAACCGCAGTTTGGAGCGTAACCCCGGATGTCACGGTATTTGATGCGATCGCACTGATGGCTGAACACAACATTGGTGCTGTATTGGTAATGGAATCAGAACGGCTGGTAGGATTGCTCTCCGAACGCGATTACACGCGTAAGGTCATCCTCAAGGGCAAACTTTCCAAAGACACGTTGGTGCGAGATATCATGAGCACGGAGGTTACGATCGTCGGCCCGCTCGATACGGTCGAACACTGCATGCGCCTCATGACCCTTAAACGCATGCGCCACCTGCCCGTGGTCGAGAACGATCGAGTGATTGGAGTCGTTTCAATCGGCAACTTGGTCAACTGGATCATCTCCGTGCAGGGAGCCGCACTCGACCAGATGGAGCGTTACATCGGCAGTGAATATCCCGGTTGAAAAGGGGCTGCGTTGTATATTTGAGTTGCCGTAACCGATTCTTCCTCGCGACCTCACAGCGCTGAGAGTAGAGCGTTCGCATTGCGAATGCACCCAGTGAACAGTGCGGCCCGAATCAGCCGGTCGCGGACTTGGCCGATTTGTCAGAGGTCAGGGTTTGACGCCCTTGGATCGTCCTGCCCGGCGATGCGAGTCAGCGCGAGAGTAGTGATCGACTAGGGCGTTCGCATGCGACCGGTTTCGAGTCTCGCGTGACCCGCATCGCGCCCGAGGTCTTTATTCCCCGCTCGATCTTCGGCCATTTCTGGCGCAGGTCTCGGACTGAAACTGTCTTCATGCGCAAAGCGGTGAACTGGGGCCACAACCAGTCAATCGCCGCTAATCGGCAGATTTCGGATTTATCGATGTTAATCAGCTTTGAAATTTTCTGCTAGATTCCAACGCTCCGGGAGTTGAGGTCCGAAGTTGGAATCTTGGACCGAAGGTGTGAAGGGGAGGGAGTTCGCTTGCGAATGCCGCAGGGGATTAGGGCGGTGCGACTCAGTTGGTCGTGCAGATGAGTATTTTGCTAAAAGTCGTGTTGTGACGTCTTTGTTCAGGCCAGCGCAGTTTATGACATGAATGCAAAGAATTACGGAATGCCCCTTCTTCTGACCCCAAACTCGAATCGAGGATGGAGCGTGCAGTGCCTCCGGGGTGATCCGAAGGAGGGCGGAGGCGGCGGGACCTATCTGGCCTGAATAATAAAGCGGGGCGCACGCGGAGGGGACGTGCGCCCGGACCCGGTCCTGACGGGTATTTTGACGGGAGGATCAATGATTGCCGGAAGTTGAGGGGGCGTCTTCGCCGAGGTTTTTATCTTCGGACTGGCAGTGTAATTCTGATGCGATGAACAAATGTCGGATAAGAAATTCTCGACAAGTTGGCGGGGGAACGAAACGTAGGAGCACTGCAACCCACTGGAGAGGTGGCAGAGTGGTCTATCGCGGCGGTCTTGAAAACCGCTGAGCCGCAAGGTTCCGGGGGTTCGAATCCCTCCCTCTCCGCCACTTTGATTTTGAAAATTCGATTTCCGATTTTGGATTTCGCGGCCGCCTGCCTTCACCACTCTCGTCCAGAGGGATGAGAACCCTCAGGGTTCGACGACCGTAGTCCGCACCGCGGACGAAGGGAGATGGGGCACGCGCGCGTGAGTGCATCGCACCGGGCCAACAGCCCGCCAATCCCTCCCTCTCCGCCACTTTGATTTTGAAAATTCGATTTCCGATTTTGGATTTCGCGGCCGCCTGCCTTCACCACTCTCGTCCAGAGGGATGAGAACCCTCAGGGTTCGACGACCGTAGTCCGCACCGCGGACGAAGGGAGATGGGGCACGCGCCGCGTGAGTGCATCGCACCGGGCCAACAGCCCGCCAATCCCTCCCTCCCTGAGCGCCGAAGCCTTGGCGTAGGAGCTTCCGCCATCCTTCGTTCGGAGAGCTTCGGATGGCACGGCCATCTTGGGTAAGGAATGAAAGCGGTTGGTTTGGGTTTTAACCACGAGGGCGCAAGGGGGCGTTTATTTAGCTTTGGGGGGACTCTGGACTGAGGGATGGATGGATTGACCACGAAATTGGTTTCGGGAGCGAAAAGAGAGAGTAGAGGGACTGAATTTCTGCGGTTAGGAAGGGAAGGCAGATGCTCCAGGTTCTTGACCCGACGGGCGGAAAAGGGGGCAACGCTTCAGCTATAGGCGGGATGGAACAAAAACGGAAGAATTGACCACGAAACACACGAAACACACGAAAGCTGTTTGGGTTTTGACCGGGATACTTGGCGGCCTTGCGAGCTTGGTGTTAAAGGTTTGGGTGGAGGCGGGTTGGCTGGGGGCGCCGTGGACCAGTTTGGGTTTTTACACGACGGATTCGAGGGGAGCAAAGGCGTCACCGTGAATACTTTTTTACAGGAGCGAACAGAGGGAAGGGAGGGGGCCTCCAGCCGAGGCAAGTATGCGGCTTAAGAGGCGGGCCGATGAATAACTTACGAGACTCTACTATAAGCGAGTCGTGTTTTTTCCCCTAATACCGCTCGATTTTTTGGTGAATTTCCGGGTCCTTTTGTAGCCAATTGGGCCGAGGGAAATTTAACCGCGAATAACGCGAAAGGGGCGACTCTAACACTAGGGAAGTTCGGCGGTTGGGAAGGGGATGGTCGGGGTGATGTCGGCCGTAAATTCCGACCTGCATTTTCGGGGGAGATCGTAGCCAAATCGGCGCTGGATTTTGGTCTGAAAAATAGTCGGTGATTTTGGTGTTTTGGGGTTGTATAAATCAGCGAATTTGACCAGCCTTTTCTCAGTCGGACGTCTCGCCCGACTCGGTGTCGAAAGAGGCACCAAAACCTAGGACCGCCGGACGTTTACGCCCGGCGGTCATTTTGTTTTTTGAGTCGGTGGGGACGTGGACGGATTTGGTTTTTAACCACGTCTATGAACGAAGTGAATGGCCTGACATGGACACGAATGGC
>CAXBOL010000040.1:0-13309 GCA_963977295.1 uncultured Opitutaceae bacterium | reverse complement strand
CGCGCCTGCCTCATTGGCCCCACACCGAAACAAATTTCCATCAGCTTCGCAACCCTATTTTCGGCCTGTCCCTTCTTTATTATACTGAGTGCATGGGATCGGAGACAGATGAAACGACTCGTTATCCTGCGCTCGCGATTACTTTTTTCTCGGTCAACGGCAACATCACTCCCCGCCGGAAGAGCGTCACTTGTCCCGTGCTGGCGGAAACTACAACCGCGATACTCTCGGTTACATGACTGATCGCTGCTGCCGCCGCATGCCGGCTGCCCAGTCCGCTCGGCAGCAAATGCTCGGCATCAGTCGCTTGAATCAAACTCCCGGCCGAAACGACAACGCCATCTCCGCGAATCACGAACGCCCCCTCAATGGTGGAAAACTCCTTTACGGTCTCGTCCATGAAAGGATTCAGGATGTTTCGATCTTCATCCTTATAGCCAAAAAATGGATTTAACACGAGGGGCTTGATGTATTTCTCCACCTGCGTGGTGCCCCCCAACACAAACAAACAACCCACGGGTTTTCCTTCGCGACCTTCGACTCCCAATTCAGTGGCGACGGCAATTACACGCTCAAAGACCTCTGGCTTTACGTCATCGGGCAGGAGGTCCGATTGTCCTGTCATGAAGGTTTGGAATTCCCGTTCCACCTCAACCACGCTCACGGTGTCCAACTGGTTGCTGCCCAGCACACCTCCGATTAAACAAAGTCGATCTGACGGCGCTATTATTCCCCGGGTCAGCGCGACCAGTATGGCGCTCCGCATCTGCGATAGTCGCTGAGGCGAAAACGAGCGCACCTGAATGATTTCCGAAAATGTGCCGAACGCATCCGTGCGATCCGCGGTGCTGTTGGTGACCAGAATCGACTTCAGTTTAACGGTCCACAGGGTAGCATCAATTCCCCCAACAAAGGTGTCGCCCATGACCAAAACCGCGTCACAGTCCGCGCCCCGTGCCACCCGTTCGGCCTCACGGACCATCAAGCGATTAACCCGATTTTGCTTCCGCGGAATCCGACGCACTTGCATGCCGCCCAACCCGGCAATCAGGCGGTTATAGAGTTGTTCAACGGTCTCCGACTCGACCATTTCCTGCACCAGTTCGGGCGATTTCACCAGGCGAGCGATCGCGGCCAAAACCTGCAGATAATCCCGAGACTTTTCATCGGCCAGCAGCATTAAAACCAAATTCGAGCGATTGTTCTCCCCTCCATCGTTCGCAATACCAGCCCGACTTCGCCCGATAACCAAGATGTAGCGACGGCCTAATTTTATCCGGACATGCGGCAACGATACTCCCTGACCTAAGTAGGTCGTCATCGTGCCTTCGCGCGCCATCAATCCCCGGAGAATCGGTTCGACTTTCAGGTCATCAAACCGCTGCGCCGCGACGGTCAACATCTCCCCCAAGGCACCCTTCATCGTGGTGCTTTCAAGCTCAACAATGCGACTGCGAGTAATGAGTTTTTCGAGCCGCATCAGTGATTCCCTCCCTTCACAACTCCGCTAAGATTACTTTTCCCAAGACAACGCACCTTTCTTAACTTCGTAGAAGAGCCCCAACACCAAAACAAAAAGAAAGAACATCATCGGCGATAGGATCGCGATATTGTGGGCTAGAAAATCTCGGTAAACAAACGTCCACGGGATGAGAAATACGACCTCGATATCAAACAGAAGAAACAACATCGCAGTGACGTAAAACTTAACCGAAAAGCGCGTATGAACGATCCCCTCGCCTTTCACGCCACATTCGTAAGCCGTGTCCTTAATGGGACTCTTGAATTTAACCCGCTGGGCCAACACGTGGTTCACCACGTAAATCGTGATTCCCACCCCGAGGGCGAGAACCGCTTGGATCAATAAGGGAAGATACGCGGCGGAAGTCATGAGCTACTTGATACAGGCGGCTGCAGGGGGGGAGTGACAAGGGAATTTCTCGAGATCGTCGGTCTATTCGTCGACCTTCACCACCCGCGAAGGCAAGTCGACCGAGCTGCCCACGTTGAGCACTTCGGCAAATTCGAGCGTCCGAATTTCCTCCGAAACAATGGGGAAACCCGCCTTGCGCCGATGCTGATTAATTTTCTCGAGCATCAACGTATCCAACGCCACCGGGTCTGCACTCAGCCAGACCTTGCGATCAGAAACGGTATAGAGCGAATTGAAGGCCGGGCCTCCGACAAATTGGTAATGTTGCAAACTCGTGATCGTGAAAAGCCAGGTTTGGCGCAGTTCCGGGATCGCGCTCATCTCCGCCACGGCGGCCGGAGCATTCGCTGGGTTGTTAAAGAACCGCGCCGTGTTGGACGCATTCCACAGGGTCGCATTGGCCAGCGCTCCATTTACCCCCAGCGTGGGGTGATCGGTATAAACGGGCAAATTGATCCAAAAGTCCGCTTCGAGAAACAAGGGCGTCGCTAAAAAACTCCGGCGATTCGCCTCCCGCAACGCATTGGGATCATCCGACGCCTGACGGTTTAGGAAAACCGGATCGAATCGAGACGGGAGCGGGCTATCATAGAACCATTCGGGGTCGTAGAATTGCCCCGACTCCAAAATGTAAATGGGGTTACCCGCAAAAGGCGTCGAACCCGTGATCAGCGACGGTAGATATCCCGTGAAACGCAGCCGCAGGGGATTGAGTCCCACCAAAAATATATCCTCCCGGGCATAACCGCGCTCCATCAAGGCGGCGATTACTGACTGGACCAGCGGCACAGGTGTGGCCATGCCGGGGCCTGAATTCGTGTAGACCTTCAGCCCAACTTTGCCTTTTTCTCCCGGGATGAGTCGCTGTCCGATCGCTTTCTCAAATTGCGCCAGCAGCAATTCCACCTCCGGAGCGTAATCGGCATAGGAAAATCCTTTAATATTTGCCTCCCAAACCTGACTGGGCCGATTGGGCGGAGCAGCCGGCACCGAATCCGATTGACCATTGAGATACGGCCCCACGGCCAAAGCGAACAAGGTAAGAACGGGGGCGAAAAATCGAAGCATGGATTAGAGTAGACGCGGTTTCGAGGAGTTTGTTTCCCTCCAATTGAGGAGACCTTGACAGAGCACACGCCGGGGTAAATGTCCAACTTCCGACTAAGTCGGAATTTGTCCGCCATGCCACTCATCAAACCCTCCTGCGTTCGCGACATACGCACCCGGGTGAACATCGTCGATGTGATCTCCCGTAGCGTCACGCTCAAAAAAGCCGGCTCACGCTACAAGGGTTTGTGCCCATTTCACCAAGAGAAATCTCCGTCGTTTCACGTGAATCCCGACATGGGAGTCTACAAGTGCTTCGGCTGTGGCAAATCCGGCGATCTCATCACATTCGTGCGCGAAACGGAGGGGCTGAATTTTTCGGAGACCGTAGAGGCCATCGGCCAACGCTTTTCGATTGCGATCGAATACGAGGAGGGGGCGGGGCCCTCTCGCGAGGAACGATCTCTGCGCCAGGAATTATTCGAACTCCACGACGTTGCGGCCCAACATTATCATGACTCCTTTCGCGCGGACGACGCGACTGGCGAATGGATGCGTCGCTACTGGACCGAACAGCGCCAGTTCTCCCTCGAGTTGGCCGAGGAATTCAAAATCGGTGCCGCCGACAATCAGGGCAGTGGATTAGGCGGAGAACTCATTAAGCGGAAATTCTCCGAGGCCGCGCTTCGCCAATGCGGCTTATTCTTCATCTACGACGATGCCGACATCAATTTACGCACTCTCCGCCCACGTTTCAGGGGGCGATTAATGGTGCCGATTCGGGATCATCAGGGTCGGGTCGTCGCCTTTACCGCCCGCCAAACCGAACTCACCCCCGACAACGATCCCGCCAAAGACGCCAAATACATCAATTCGCCCGAAACGCCGATTTTCTCCAAAAGCAATCTGCTGTTTAACCTCGATCGGGCTCGCACCGCCGCCGGAGAGGGACACCCGTTCGTGCTCGTAGAGGGGCAATTAGACGCGCTGCGTTGCTGGAGTGTGGGAGTAAAAACGGCCATCGCTCCCCAAGGCACGTCCATCACCGAAAACCAACTCTCTCTCCTCCGCCGGTATCACAACCAAGTGGAATGCTTCTTCGATGGCGACGGTGCCGGCCAGAAAGCCGCGCTCCGATTCCTGCCCATGGCGTTAAAAAGCGGCCTGGAAAGCCGCTTCCTCACCCTCAAAGGCGCCACTAAACTCGACCCCGATCTCCTGTTTATGGAGCGTGGCATCGAGGGCTATCACGCCGTTCGCGCCGACGCCATGTCCGCCATGGAATTCGCCTGCCAAGCGCTACTGCCCGATGGTCGCTCGGCCAACGCCGAGCGCAAAGCCGCAGCAGTCCGTCCCCTTTTCGAAATTATCTTTGCCGCCGAATCAGACGTGGCCCGCACCGAATTCGTGAGCGAAGCCGCCCAATACCTCGGTCTATCGCCCTTGGCTCTGGCCCGCGATTTCGAACAATTCCGCAACTCCGGCGGCCGCACTCCCCCCGCCCCTCTCCCGTCGGAACCCGAGACCAGACAGCCCAGTTCGGTTCAGCAGATTCCTCCCGAGCAGGATCTCCTGCTCGTTTTACTGCACCATGAAGAGGTCGGTAAGCCACTCAGTCATGCCCTTCCCGCCGAATGGATCGACAACAGTCACCCGGCTGGGGCGCTGCTAAATCGCGCCCTCGCCGAATTCGAGCACGACGCCTGGCCGGGCAGTCAGCACTTGGCGGAGAGCGATCTACTCGAAACCGCGGCCGAAAAATCCCTCGTGGCTTCGCTGCTTTTTGACGCCCCTATGCTCGAGGACCCGTCTAAATCCCTCGAGGAAGGACTCCGCAAGTTACGAGATCGGGCCCTGACCCCTCGACTTCGCCAAATAGAACTTGCTTTGTCGACCCCTCATGCGGACATTCAGCCTGACGTATTTTCTCTTTTAAAAGAACGTTCTGAATTGCAAAGACAGCTTCGTCAGCCGCTTCGGCTGACGCCGGCTGTTTAGTTTTGTCTATATCCATGCCTCGTAAAGCCAAGTCCGCCACTCCTGATGCTCAGTCCGAAGCCGTCGAAACGGCTCTCGCCTCACGCACCACCACCTCGAATGCCACCGACGCGATCGTCAGTGGGGTAAACGAGCGAATCCGCCTGCTGATTCGTCAGTCCAAAGAACAGGGTTATCTGACTTGGGATGACATCAACGAGGCGTTGCCCGAATCCGTCGAAAATCAGGACGAATTCGATAACATCATTTCGATTCTGCAAAACTTGGAGATCGAGATCCTGGAGCCCGATCAGGTCGACGACTACAAGCAACGCATGGAGGAGGCCGAAGAGGAGGCCACCAAAACGTCCCAGAACGACATATTGGATGACCCGGTTCGCATGTATCTTAAGCAGATGGGCCAAGTCCCTTTGCTGACTCGCGAGCAAGAAGTCGAAATTTCCAAGCGGATTGAAAACGCCGAGCTGAAAGCCCAGACTGCCCTCTTCGAAGCTGCCATCATCGGTGGACATATCGGCGAACTCGGCGCCAAATTACTGACTCGTGAAGAACGCTTTGACCGAATTGTCATCGATAAGAAGATCGAAAGTCGTGACGCCTACTTCAAGGCGCTCCCGAAACTGGTTGAGACCACCCAACACTGCGAGGCCATGGTCGCCGCATCGTGGGAGGAACACGCCAAAGCCAAGACCGACGCAGATAAGAAGAAAATCATGTCGAAACATCGCATGCGGGAGAAAAAACTCCGCGCGAGCTTCGCGAAATTCTTCTTCAAACTAAAAGTTTACGAAGAGTGGCTGGACGTGAAGCGCCCCCTCTTCAATGAGATCAACTCGATCTTCGACACCTTGACCCGGGCCAAGAAACCCAAGACCAAGAAAGATACGGCGATCGATCCCAAGCCGCTGAAAGCCCGACTCAAAGAGATCGAGAACGAACTGCGCATTGAGCCCGAGGAATTCATCCGGGTGGTTGAGCAAACCTTCGTGCACGTCCGCGAAGCCCACCAGGCCAAGACCGAAATGGTGGAAGCCAACCTCCGGTTGGTGATCTCCATCGCCAAGAAATACACCAATCGCGGTCTCTCCTTCCTCGACCTCATTCAAGAGGGCAACATGGGACTGATGAAAGCGGTCGAGAAATTCGAATACCGCCGGGGTTACAAGTTCTCTACTTACGCAACGTGGTGGATTCGTCAGGCCATCACCCGTTCCATCGCGGATCAGGCCCGCACCATTCGTATTCCGGTCCACATGATCGAGACCTTGAACAAGGTCATGCAGGTGCAAAAACAATTGCTGCAAGAATTCGGTCATGAACCCACCCCGGAAGAGGTAGCGGATGAGATGAACCTCCCGGTCGAACGGGTGCAGCAGATCATGAAGATGGCGCAACAGCCCATCTCCCTCCAATCTCCCGTCGGCGACGGCGACGACACCAGCTTCGGCGACTTCATCGAAGACAAGTCCGCCGAAAACCCCTACGACATGACTGCCTACTCGCTGCTGCGGGAGAAGATCATCGATGTGTTGGACTCCCTCACGGAACGCGAACGCCGCGTGCTATCGTTGCGCTTCGGCTTGGTTGACGGTTACAGTCGCACCCTCGAAGAGGTGGGCAAACAGTTCAAAGTCACCCGCGAACGTATTCGCCAAATCGAAGCCAAGGCCCTCCGCAAGATGCGTCACCCCACCCGCATCCGCCAATTGCATGGATTCTTCGATGCCGAGCAACTCGACAACGCCCAGAACTTGCTCAAGTTGGCCGTAAAACCCGGCACCGCACAGAACTTGGGTCGGCCGAATTGATTTCCCGACTGACTCTGCTTCCTCCCTTGCACCTCTCACTGTAACGGCTAACCTTTCTTATATCATGAATACCGCTCCCCTCTTTGCCATCGGATCCCTTGGCACCCCGGAAATTCTACTTCTCGTGTTTGTGGTGGTTTTGCTTTTCGGGGCGAAAAAACTCCCCGAGCTCGCTCGCGGCTTGGGCAAAGCCAAAAACGAATTCCAAAAAGCCTCCAATGAGGTCGAGAAAGAAGTAAATGCCCCCCTCGAGTCCGGGTCCAAGTCGTCGACTCAAAGCGCTCCGAAGGCCCAAGCCACCACTTCGGTTCCTCCCGGCAACAACTGAGTGATTTTCCTCCTCCAGAGCACCTCTTTCTCCCCGCGCCACCCCTTACCGGGCGGCGCTTTTTTGCGCGGCAAAACCTTGTTTGAGTCAAAAATAGGCTTAAAAAAACGCAACGCACTCCGTATTAGCAGTTTTCCGCTTTGACAGTATTAATCCTCAACGATTGTTTTCCGACGGCGGAAACGCGACCGATATGGCCTTTAAGTTCCTCTCCCACTTCTCCAACGACATCGGCATCGACCTTGGCACTGCCAACACCTTGGTCTATCTGAAGGACAAAGGCATCGTCCTGCGTGAACCTTCCGTTGTCGCCTTGGACTCCACCACCCGCAAGGTGCGCGCCGTCGGTGCCGACGCCAAACGCATGTTAGGCCGGACACCCGGCAACATCACGGCCATCCGCCCGATGAAAGACGGCGTCATCGCCGACTTCGATGTGACCGAAGCCATGCTTCGGTATTTCATCCGCAAGGTGAACAACAACAGTTTCCGAGTCAGTCCTCGCGTCGTGATCGCCATCCCTTCCGGCATCACCGAGGTCGAGAAACGAGCGGTCAAAGATTCGGCCATGCACGCCGGCGCCCGCGACGTCATCACCATTCCGGAACCCATGGCCGCCGCCATCGGCGTAGGGCTGCCGATCGATGAACCCGCGGCCAACATGATTGTGGACATCGGTGGCGGCACCACCGAAATCGCCATCATTTCCCTCTCCGGCATCGTGTTCTCGAAGTCCATCCGCGTAGCCGGGGATGAGATTGACGCCGCGATCATCAACTACATGAAACGCGCCTACAATCTCCTCATCGGAGAGCGCACTTCAGAAGAAATCAAACTGCGGGTCGGTTCAGCCTACCCTCTGGAAGAAGAACTGACCATGGAGGTCAAAGGCCGCGATTCCGTCGCCGGTCTCCCCAAAACTATCCACATCACCTCGCAGGAAATCCGTGAGGCCTTGAGTGACACCGTTGCCGCGATCGTCGATGCCGTGCGCTCAACTCTCGAACGCTGCCCACCGGAGCTCTCGGCCGACTTGGTCGATCGCGGTTTCGTCATGGCCGGCGGCGGTGCGTTGATCCGTGGTATTGATCGTCTACTCAGCGAAAAAACGGGCTTGCCGGTCACTTTGGCCGACGACCCTCTTTCCGCCGTAGCCAACGGCACCGGAGCCGTGCTCAGCGACCTCAATTGGGTCATGCAGCAGAGCTAACGTATTGGGAGTTAGGAGACAAAAATGTCGGTGCGGACGGAAAGTTTCCCGCGCGGGCTTGTCAGCACGTCTCCTGAGGGTCACAGGTTAAGGGCTTTCGCTTACCGGTGCCTTCTCGACGATTCGATCAAATCAAACCTTTCGCCACGCTCGGAGCTCTCCTGCTCGCATGGTTGATCCTGCCCGCACTCTTCAAACGCTTTGCGCGCGCTAGTTTCTACGAAATGCAAGCGCCCATCGAGGTTTCGGCCTCCTACGCCCGGGAGTTGCAAGACTACTGGTCTCTGCGCACCCGGTCGAAAAACGAATTGATCGCTGCCGGCAAAGAACTCTCTGGCGTAGCCGCCCGTTACGAACAAGCGGCCAATGAAAACCGCGCTTTGCGTGACGAAATTTCCCGTCTCGAAGACCTACTGCGGCTCCCCTCTTTCGCCAACTACCGTTCGGAACCCGCCCGAGTCGTCAGTCGGGATCTCACCGCGTGGTGGCAACGTCTGACCATCCGCAAGGGCTCACGCCATGGCATCACCGTCGGAGTGCCCGTCATCTACTCCGGGGGGGTCGTGGGGCGAGTGGCGGAGGTCCATGCCAACACCTCCGTGGTCAATTTGATCAGCAGTCCCGAAGTCCGCCTCGCCGCTTCCTTCGAAGGCGATTTACGCCCCATCAGTTTTCAAGGGGGCATCAATCCCCCGCTCTCCCGACCCATGGGTTCAGTGGAGTTCGTGCCTCTCGACCTCTACGCCAATGCGGCGGAACCCAAGACATTGGTCACTTCAGGACTCGGTGGTATGTTTCCTCGCGGTTTACGTCTCGGATCGGTGATTCGCTTGGAACCTAGCCCCGACGGGCTTTTCAAAACCGGGCGGGTGGAGATCGACTCCCGGCTCAACGAATTGACCGAAGTCATCATCTTGTTGCCCCTCGATCCGCCATGAAATTCAAACCCAGCCACCGCCGCACCGTCGTCGTCTTCGGCTGTGGAGCGCTTATGTTCATCCTGTGGCGACAAGCCAACCACGGGTTGAGTGACTTGGGGTTATCCATGTGGTTGGGAGGTCTGCTCGTTACCTTCCCCGCCCTCCGCATTGCTCCGCAACAAGGGTTCAACGCCACGTTTCTCCTCGGTTTACTGGTCGATGCCTTCAGCCCCACGCCATTTGGATTGAACGCTTTTCTCTTCGGCGTGTCCCATCTTGTAATCGTCAGAATCCGCAACCGACTCGCGGCCGACGAAGCGCTCATCGCAACCGTCGTAGCCCTCATTTCCAACCTCATCCTCTTCCTGATTTTAAGCTTTTTCGTGCTCAGTCGCGTGCCCGATGCCTCAATTTCCGGGCTGCGCATCCTTTCCGACCTCCTCTTATCGCAACTCGTAATCGGGCTTGCCGCCGGATGGTTCTTTGGACTCCAAGAACGGGCGCTCGCCCTCACTCGCGTGGGTATTTTGGACGAACCCACCAACGCCTACTAGCCCGCCGTCATGTCGGAATATTCGTCCAACGCCCAAGGTGCAGGCCTGGAGACCCACAAAGGTGGCAACGGCCGCCTGCAGTTTTTCTACCTTCCTATCGCCCTCATGGTTCTCGTCCTGGGCTCTGGTATTTTCTATCAACAAGTCATCCGATCCGACCTGGCCTCGGCCAAAGAAAAGATTCAAAGCCAACGACGAATCCTAGTCCCTGGGCCTCGTGGCAACATCTACGATCGGGATGGGCGGATACTAGTGGGCAACCGTCCTCGTTTCGCCGTGGTGCTCTACCTCGACGAACTCCGCACCGAGTTTTTCCGCGAATATATTTCAATCCGAAAAGCTTACCGCGAAGCACCCGACACCGAGGTCCCGACCGTCACCCAAATCTCCGAGATCGCCCGATTCACGGTCGTAGAGCGCTACCTCGAACGCATTAACCGCGCCCTCAGTCGCGACACCGAACTGAATGCCAAAAATCTTCGGAACCACTTCAATGCCAAGCGCCTGCTCCCCTACACGCTGATCGACGATCTGGAACCCGAGGAATACGCCCGACTCCTCGAGCAACTTCCCGTCAATTCTCCGCTGCAGGTCTACACCACCAGCACGCGCTATTACCCTTACGGGAAAGCCGCCGCTCACGTTTTGGGCTACGTAGCCGCCGACCAGGATATCGAAATCGACGAAGAATTTCCCGGTTCGGATTTGATGACGTTCAAGATGATCGGTGCAGAGGGTCGCAACGGTCTGGAGGCCCAATATGACGAACATCTCCAAGGCGAACCCGGCGGCACCATCTACCGCGTTGATCCCGGCGGATACCGCGTCGAATCTCTTGAACGTCGTCTGCCCGTCCAGGGAGAAAACCTGGTCTCGAGCTTGGATATCGATCTCCAGCTCGCCGCCGAGAAACGGTTGCGCGAATATGAAATGGCCGGGGCCGCCGTCGCGATGGACATTCACACCGGCGAGGTGCTGGTGATGGCTAGTCTTCCCGACTACGATCTCAACGATTTTTCCCCTCGCCTGAGTCAGGCCACCGCCACCGACATCAACGATCGAGGTGCGTGGCTCAATCGCGCCGTCCAAGGACTTTACCCTCCGGGTTCATCCTACAAAATTCTGGTGGCGGCCGCAGGCATGCACCAGGGTATCATCACTCCGGAATCCGAGACTCAATGCAATGGACACTATCGCGTCGGTAACCGTCTCTTCCCATGCCACGACGGACACGCCCACGGATTGATCCAACTCCACACCGCGATTGCGAAAAGCTGTAACATCTTCTTCTACGATCATGGCCTTGAAATCGGGCCCGAGGCCTTGGCTTCCGAATCTCGCCGGTTCGGATTTGGCACTCGCACCAATATCGACCTTCCCCACGAAAACGACGGTTCTCTCGTCGCGGACCCCGCCTGGAAGAAAGAACGACGCGGTTCGTCGTGGACCTCGGGAGACACCGCCAACATGTCCATCGGGCAAGGATTCCTGATCGTCACCCCGTTGCAGATGGCCTCATTCGCGGCCTCAGTCGCCCGCGGTCAGACGCGCACCCTTCCCCACATGGTGCACGACTCCGCCCGTAAGTGGCAGTCCACCGAGCCGATGGGATTAAGCGCCATCAACTACGCTGCACTCGTGGGCGGCATGGAGGAATGCACCATTTCCGGCACGTCCCGCACCTCATTCACCACCATCGCCAGTATGCGAATACCAGGGCTGCGGGTCGCCGGCAAAACCGGCACCGCTCAAAAACGGACGCCCAAAGGCACGGTGAACTTCGCGTGGTTCATCTGCTTTGCCCCGGTTGAGAATCCTCAAATCGCCATCGCTATCATGGTCGAAGGCGACACTCCCGGCGAAGAAACCGGCGGCGGCTCATTTTCCGCTCCAGTGGCGCATGATATCTTGAAAAAATGGGCCGAGAAACATCCGGAACTGTTACCCCCGCCGCCCGCCGAGGAGACCGCCGGACTATAAGCCGGCCATAAACGTAAAAATGCGATCATCCGCGCCCGGCAGGCCTTCGTGCCCGTAATCCGGATACAATATCATCTGCTTGGTTGCCGCCACTTTGTTGTAAGCAGCAAACTGTGAACTCGGCGGACAAATCTGATCCATCAACCCGGTAAACATCAAAACGTCGCCCTTTACTCGCGGGGCTAGGTTCTGGATATCGATATACCCGAGCTTGGTGAAAATCTCCTCCACCCTCTCGTGCCGGGGGTCGAAACGTCGGAGAAAATAGCTCAGTTCTTCAAAGGCTTGTTTGGCCAGATCCATCGTCCAGATTCGACGATAGTCGCACAAGAACGGATACACCGGTGCCACCCGCTTAATCCGGGGTTCCAGGGCCGCGCAGGCCAGCGCTAATGCTCCGCCTTGCGAACCTCCGGTCGCCCCCACTCGAGTTGCATCCACTTCGTCGAACGACATCACAATCCGCGCGAGCAGCGCCGTATCCAAAAAAATCGCGCGATAGAGCAGTTTGGTCGGATCGGGGTCTTCCAGCCCCCGGATAATATGCCCTCGCAGCGTCGTGCCGATGGCTCCGCCCAAATCCTCCGACCGCCCCCCTTGACCGCGACAGTCCATCGCCGCGACGGCAAACCCCGCGCCGACCAGCGCAAGGTATTCCACCCAATCACCGCTGGCGCCAGAGTAGCCGTGAAACTTGAGCACCGCCGGCAGGGCCGCATCGCGCTGCTTGGGACGGACATACTTGGCATAAATCCGCGCGCCTCCCAGTCCCGTAAACCACAGATCAAAACACTCCGCCTGCGGAGCTGAGATCGTGTCGTTGGCAACCAATTGCACCCGCGGGTTATGATCATCCAGCTCCTTGAGGGCGGCATCCCAATAGGACTCGAAATCGTCAGGCCGAGGCGACGATCCCAGATAAGTTTTTAACTCACTCAGCGGAAAATCAAAGGCGGGCATGCCCGTAAGACAACGACGTTGAAGCTTCTTGAACAACTGCAATTTCGTTCTGGTCCACGCTTCAGATTGTAAACTTCGCCCAACCCCGTTGCAGTGCTAGCCATGAGAATCGAACTCCGCTTTCTGGGCCTCTTTCTTCTACTCACGAGTCTGACTTACGCCACACCTTCAGCCCTCGTTTTCCAATCCGATTTCGGGGAAAAAGACGGTGCTGTGGCTTCGATGAAGGGCGTCGCATTTGGCGTATCGTCAGATCTCAAGATGTTCGATCTCACCCACGAAATCCCCACCTTCGACATCTGGGCCGCTGCCTATCGCCTCAATCAAACTGCCAGCTACTGGCCCAGGGGCACCGTATTTGTGTCGGTGGTCGATCCCGGCGTCGGCACCGATCGCCGCTCCGTCGTGCTCGAAACCAAAACGGGGCACTATTTTGTCACCCCCGACAACGGATCCCTCACGCTCGTCGCCGACGAACTGGGCATCGCCGCCGTGCGCGAAATCGACGAAGCCACGAATCGCCTCAAAAACTCCGAGAAATCCTATACCTTCCACGGCCGGGATGTCTACG
>CAXBOL010000039.1:0-13770 GCA_963977295.1 uncultured Opitutaceae bacterium | reverse complement strand
GGGATAAAGATCAGCGTGGTATAGGAGAGGGAAAAGAGGAGGGAGGCGAGTTCGGTGCTCAGCCCGAGGGCGGTCAGTCCACCGACGATGTTCTCCGCGGGGCTGCGCACGGAGAGGAGGGGGCGGTAAACGACGATCGTAAGCATTCCGGCGAGGGTGTAGGCGGTGATCGCGTTGGCGCCGAAAACGATCCCGGGGAAGGCCCCGCGTCGCCAGCCCTTCCCGTCGACGATCCAAAGGCAAGCAGCGAAGAGGAGGAGTGCCCAGCCTGCCGTGGCGAGCACGAAGGAGCTGGTCCAGAGGTTCTTATTGAAGGGGAAAACGAGACTCCAAAGGGTGCCGATCAAGAGGCACACCAAACCTGCGGTGGAGAGTAGTTTGACGCGGGTGATCAGGTCAGGGAAGCGTCTGAGCGCGATCCCGGCGAGTAATCCGAGGAGGGCGGTGGCAATCGATGGCAGGGTGCTGAGCCAGCCTTCCGGATCCCAGGTTTTTTCGTAAAAACGGGCCGGAAGGAAGGCGCGATCGAACCAAGCGGCGAGGTTGGCGCCCGGTTCGAGATTGGGCGCGACGTTTTGGTCATCGTGCACCACGACGGAAACGTCCACAATCGTTCCATGCGCGCGTTCCACGGTGCCGGAGACGACGGCGGCCTCGATGACGGCATCTCGCGGGACGGGAATCAGGCTGAGGAGTCCCCAGTAGCCGAGGAGGATCGCCGCGGTGAGTCCCGCCAGGCTCCGCCATGGGAGGTGGAGAAAGAGCATGGCAGTGATCCCGAAGACGATCGCAATGCGCGGGAGGACCCCGGCAAACCGGATCTGCTCGAGGTCGAAGTGGGGCCATAGATTGAGCATAATTCCCACGGCAAAAATCTTCACCGTGCGAAGGAGGATTTTGCGATGCATGGTTCCTCGTTCGACTCCAGCGGCGTCCGGGGGAGAGTAGGCGAGTGCGATCGAGACCCCGACGATGAACAGGAAAAAGGGAAAAACGAGGTCGGTCGGAGTGAGCCCGTGCCAAGAGGCGTGGCGCAACGGCGAGTAGACGGCACTCCAGGAGCCCGGGGTATTGACGATTATCATGGCCGCGATGGTGTATCCACGCAACGCGTCAAGGGAGAGCAGGCGGGGAGGACGATTCATTGACGGATCGGAAGATCCCTTGGGGTTATGTTGCTCGCGGCGAGCACAACAGAGGGCGGAGTGAGATTCATCTCGCTAGAGCGTGTTTTCAGGATGGGTGATCAGTCCCGTCTTGGAAGACTAACCCAGTCTAGCGCGTTTCTGACCTCATACGAGCCAGATTTGACCAAAAATCCGGGGGACGGGAGTTTTGGCAGGAAACCCTTCGCCGCACTAACGATGTCCACCGTGGCGAAAGATGTCCCAGATCACCCAAACACCCACCATGGCAGACATGAGGTAGCCAATAATGCCCAAGGCGGGGTAACCAAACAAAAGCGGTCTGATCCCGGTGGTGACGATCATGGATGACCCGATAATCAACGATCCAGAGACTACGCCGAGAGTGATGCGGTTGGAGGCGGTTTTGATCGCATCATCCAGATCTTCGAGACCCTTATGCTGCAAGTTGACGGTGATGTCATCATGCTCGAATCGACGCACGAGGCGTTGCACGGCGGCGGGGAGTTCCTGCAATCCACTGAGGGTGCTGCGGATAAACTCACTCGACCGCCGAGCCATCGACCGAGGACCGGTGCGTTGGCGAAAAAGTTGTTTGAGCACGGGACCAGCGTGTTCCCTGAGGTCAAATTTTGGATCCAGGGCGCGGCCTACTTCCTCGATCGCGAGCACGGATTTGGCCATCATGGCGTAGTCGCGTGAGAGGGGGATGCCGTGGTCGCCGAAGACAAAAAGCAACTTGAGCATGGCGCGACCGAGTTCTTGGCGCCCGATGGCAAAATTGAGCTCCTCGCGCAGGGCGAGGGTCACATCCTTTTCCATTTCCCGTAGGTCGGTGCGCGCGCCGGGAGGCGCAAGCTCGGCGGCGATGCGCACGACGCGTTCGGCGTCGCCCTCCACGGCCGCGATCCAGAAGTCGGCCAAGGCGTAGCGCAGACGTCGCGTGAGGTGACCGGCAAGGCCCCAGTCGAGAAAACACAGTCGACCATCGGGGGCGATCAACACGTTGCCGGCGTGCGGGTCGGCGTGAAAAAACCCGTCGATCAGCACCTGATGCACGATTGATTGGGCGCCGGCCGCAGCGATGGCGTGGGCCTTTTCGGGCGTGACGGCGTCGGGGCCGACGGGGGTGCCGTCGATCCGTTCCATCACCAACACCTTGGCGGTGGTGTAGTCGTGGTAGACGATCGGGGCGAAGACCAACTCGGGGTGCGGGTTGATCTCGTTGAAATACGTTTGATTGCGAGCTTCGCGCCGAAAATCGAGTTCGCGTTCCACGCCCTCCCTCACGGCTTCGACGACCGAAGGGAGGTCGAACGGGTGGAGTCCTTCGATGCGTTGGTGGAGTTGCTGGGCGATCCAGGTCGCCAAATCGAGATCGGCACGGATGAACCGGGCGATGCCCGGGCGCTGCACCTTCACGGCGACCTGAACATTGTCCTCCCGCAGTCGGGCAAAATAGACCTGTGCCAGCGAGGCGGCGGCGATGGGCACTTCTTGGAATTCGGCGAAGACCTCGGACGGTTCTCCCTCCAATTCCTCAATCAGGCTTTCGCGGATTTCCGCAAAAGGCAGTGGAGGCACGGCGTTTTGCAGTTTGCGCAGCTCGAGGATCAACGGGTGAGGGATGAGATCTGGCCGCATGCTCAGAAGTTGGCCAAACTTCACCCAAGCCGGTCCCAGCTCCTCCGCGGCGAGCCGAATACGTTCCCACTTCGAACGGTGGGGTCGCGGGGCAGATCGAAACCGACGGGGAATTCCCGCCGGCAAGTCCAACTGATTTAGAAGGTCGGCAAATCCGTGTCGGGCGAAAACCGCGAAGATTTCCTTCACCCGCACGGCATTGCCGAGGAGGTCGAATGGTTTCACGGTTCGCCGTTGCGGGTCGGTGCCTCAGCCATGGCGGCCTCAAGCACGCGGATCCGTTCCTCAAGGGCAGCGATGCGAACCTCGTGGTCGGATTTGGCCCGATTAAGCGTTTCGCTGATGCGGTCGCTCAGGTCACCGGCGAGTTCATCGAATTCCTTGCGGCCTTGTTCGGCGATCTTGTCGGCCATGATGCGGGCGTCCTGGGCATTCACTTTGCCCTGACGCACGAACTGATCGAGAGTGTCCTCGATCTTGTCTTTGGTGATGACTGCGGCGCCCACGCCCGCGAGGAGGGTTTTCTTAAGCAGGTCGATCATAGTGCCGCAGCATAAGCCCTTGGTGGGGCACTCCGCAATTGGAATTAATCAATTGAGCTCGCCGCGGGACCGGCGGAGGGCGGGGTGGCACATGCGACATGGTCGTGGGTGGGGATTTTGGAAGCCTCCGGAGCGATAGCTCGCAGGCGATAGGCGAGCCAGACCGTGAGACCGAAGGCGAGTAGTGAGACGTAACCGGCCCGGTGATATCCCAAGAGTTTGCCGGAGGCATCCGCGGTCACCAGCAGGCCGGCGACGATGTTGCCGAAGCCGGCGGCGGCTTGTTGCACCGCACTGATCAGCGACATGAAACCGCCCCGATAGCGCGATTCTACGGAGTTGGTGATCATTGCCATGGCGGGCGGGAAGCGGCTCGACATGCCGACGAAGAAAAATGCGCTCACGACTAAGGCGGTGGAGAGGGGCACGGTGTCGAGATTGGTCACGATGACGGTCGCGATCGAGGCCGGCACGGTGACGACGATCAAAACCTGGAGCTTGTCGAAGCGGTCGGACAACCGTCCGAGTAGCGGCATGGTGAGGAAGGTGCAGCTTCCTCCCACCAAATAGATCAAGGGAAGCTGGGTTTCGGTCACTCCGGCGTTGGCGACCAGCGACGGCGCCATGAACGGAATCAAGCAGGCCCCGGCCATGATTAGCACGCCTCCAAGCCAAAAACCGCGTTGGTGGACGGGATGGACAATAATCGCACGCATCTGCGCCCACGCAGATTGTTGGGCGCGCACACTGGCGACGTGGGGCAATGTTTTCGCTGCGATCACAAAGACGATCACGCTGCCGCCCGTGAGGAGGAAAAAGGGGGCGTGCCAATCGAAGAATGACGCGATGTAGAGCGAGAGTGGGATGCCGGCCACCGAGGCCAGTGGAAAGGCTGACATGACGGTCGCCATGGCTTGTCCGATCCGCTCCCGCGGAATCACGTCGCCGACCATGGCGGTCACCAGAGATCCGGCGATGCCGCCGAAGGCCCCGGCGGCAAGACGTGCGATCAAAAGTGCGGAGTAGGAGGGGGCCAGGGCGCAGGAGAGAGTCGCGGCGATGAATCCGACGAAGACCACGAGCAGCGCGTTTTTTCGATCGAAACGGTCGATCATGAATCCACCGGCAACCCCGGACAAAGCCGCCGCGGTGCCGTAGGCTGCCACCAGCCAACTGAATTGCTGGGGCGAGATTTGAAACGCACTCATGATGCGGGCGCCCAAAGGCATCATGACCATAAAATCGAGCACGTTGACAAACTGCACCGCCGCGAGCGTCAGCAGTAGGGTCCGCTCTTTGAATTTGGGCTGCGTCGGCATCGCGGTCATAGTCGCTATGAACAACGGTTGATTCGCGAGGGAGCGCAAACGAGGAAGATAGAGGGAATGCGCAAACTATGGCATTATCCCAAAAAACGCAGTTCGTCACAGAGGACACAGAGGCAAACCGGAGTTTCACGGAGGTTAAGGGAGGAAACTAAGGTGGATCCATGCAGTTTAACCACGAATGGACACGAATCCCGCCGTGCGGGACGAATGAAATCTGATCCAAAATGGAACAAATTAGAGTTCACCAACCGTGGGTCGAAGTGTGCCTCTATTGGCGGCTTCCATTACGAAAATTAGACTTACGGGGAGGTCGGCGCTTTTTCGCCGAAACCGCGGAAGACGTGCCGCAGCACCTCGAGAAACTGGCGCGTGCCTTGGCTTTGGTAGCGTTGCTGATGGCGGATCATGCCGATTTCACGGGTGGGGTTGTGGCCAAAAATCCGTCGGTAAACCAATCGATCGTGATCGGCGGGATCTTGGGCGAGTTGGGGAAGAATTGCGATGCCCAGGCCCAGACCTACGAGCGATTTAAGGGTTTCCACCTGAGCACAGCGGAACCCGATCTTGGGTTCGAAATCGTGTTCACCGCAAAATTGCTGCACCTGATCGGTCAGGGTGCTGCTGCGCCCCATCATAATGAAGGTTTCATGCTCCAAATCCTTGGCGGTAAAGCGGCGTTTGGACGCGAGAGGATGGTGTCGGCCGACCGCGAGCAAGAGGGGTTCTTGAAAAAGAAATTCAGTGGCGAGGCGGCTGTCCTTCAAAGGTAAGGCTACGATGGCGAGATCGATGCGCCCGTCGACGACACCATCGACCAAGTCGCCGCGAAACCCCTCATAGGAGTTGATCTCCAGATGAGGATGCTTTTCACGGGTGTGTTTGATGAGGGTGGGCAGCACGTAGGGCGCCACGGTTTGGATGACGCCGACGGTGATTTTACCGCCCAAAGCGGGGTCGTCGTGAATTTCGCTGGCGACGTTGGCGACCTCGAAAAGAATTTTGCGGGCACGGGCGATGAGGATCTCGCCGGCCGCCGTAGGCACTGCAGTGCGGCCGAGGCGATGGAAAAGTTTGTTGTCCAGCTCATCTTCAAGTTTGCTAACTTGTTGACTTAATGAAGGTTGACTTACAAAGCACGCTGCCGCGGCCTTGGTGAAATTGCCTGTGTCGGCAATCGCCAGCACGTAGCGGAGTTGATGAAGTTCCATAGTTAAATCCTATGGAAAGCATAGGAATCAAATAGTTCAACTATTGGATAAAGTAGGGTAGAGTCTGGCCGTCACCTGAATGATCGGGCGGCGCAAAAAGAAAGAACATCACATGAAAACCACTAACTTAATCTACGCATTGCTCGGCGGCGCAATCGTTGCCGGTTTCTGGATTGCAACGAATCTCTTCACGCTTCCCCTCGCGGCAGCGATCTTCGGACTCACCTGTTTGACCTGGTTCGGAGCCTTGACGGCGGAAGATTACGGAGCGCGATTCAAGCGATTCGGCCGATAGCTGAAATTCGGGATCGGGGGGCCTAACCCGATCCTTTTGACTTTGATTTAGATCCAACACGGTCCGGAGAAATCCGGGCCGTTTTTTCGGGCGGGGAAGACGCCCGCTATTCAGATTTCGGGAAGCGCGGGCCAGAGGTTGGGTGTAAAGGGCGACCAACATTTTGGGGTCCGCCTAAACTCGTCTCTGGGTTGAATGTGGGAGGGGTTTGACGCCCCGACTTCAGGCTGACGACTTGATCCACCGGTCGGGGGGTGGAACCCCTACCTCTATTATTGGCATCTAAGAAGTTCTGCTTCATCTGTCACTTGGCCCGTAAAGCCCAACCCACCGGGTAGATGGTTCCGATGTGGGACGGGCATTTTTTGGACCTTTTTCCGTTTTTTAGACAAAAACCAAGGGTCGCGGCGCTTAGGGTATAGTCACAGATTGATTCCGCCGTTTGATGAACTCATCCCACCCCACAGATCCGCACTGGCGCCAATGGTTTCGCACCTATGGCTCGCGGCTCATGTTGGCGGCCCGGCAATGGACCCGTTGTGCGTCCGATGCCGAGGATGTGGTGCAGGAAGCCTTTGTGCGATACTGGCGCAAACAACGTCACTTGCCCGGTGATCCGCTGCCCCTCATGCTCACGTCGGTGCGGCGGGCGGCGCTGGATCAGTTGCGGCAGGTTGACCGCCGGCAGAATCGCGAACAGGCGCATGTGGATATCGCGGCCGAATCTTGGTTCGAACCTCATGCCGAAGGAGACGAACGGGCCAACCGCCTCGAAGAAGCCGTGGTGCAATTACCGACGGAGCAGCGCGAAGTGCTGGTGCTGAAAATATGGGGTGAACTGACTTTCGCCGAAATTGCCGAACAGCTGGGGCTCTCGCCTCACACCGCCGCCTCCCGGTATCGCTACGCGCTCGGGAGCCTGCGCCAAAAACTCAACACCGTTGAAAATCATGGATAACGAATTCGCTGACTTGGAAGCCGAGTTGAAACAACTCCGCCCGCGGGCCACCCGGACCGATTTGGAAGTCCGTTTGGCCAAGGTCCTTGAGCCTGCGGTCGCCGACCGCGTTGGAGGTTCGCCGACTCGCACCCGATCCGACTACAGGACGGCGACGGCCTGGACATCGTGGAAATGGGTCAATTGGGGAGTGGCGGCGGCCTTGGTCGCACTCATGAGCGTGTGGTCCGTGCTCGCTCCACCATCCGTTGCCCCTGATCTTCAAGCTCGGATGGCGGCGGACCCCGGCGACGCAATGGCCGCCGCTCCGTCCGAACTCAACGACGCCTTAAAACCGGTGCGCGCAGGACGGACTTTGCTCGCCAGTCGGATTGATGGCGTGGTGGAACTGGCCGACGGATCCTCGGCGCAACGTGTGCGTGATTATTATCTGGATACGATCGTGTGGCGTGATCCCGCGGGCCACCGACAGCTCAAGTGGGAAGTGCCGCGCGAGGCGGTGCGCTTCGTCGGACTCGCGGCCTACTGATTTTCTCAAACTCACTAAATCCTTAACTCAACTCTCCCTCTACTATCATGATGAATACACCTCAATCTTGGCGTCGCCTCCTGCTATGCAGCGCGACCAGTCTTATGTTTTTACCGTGGACGTTGTCCGCTGATGACGCGGCACCGACCCCGGCGCCGAAAGTGGAACGCCGCATCGAAGTAATCCGAGCCGAAGGTGCTCCCCGGGTGGAAAAAGAAATGCGCTGGGTGGTGCAACAGGGTGATGATCATGACGAAATGGATACCGAGCCCGTGACTTTTCTGGGGGTGGAAACCGTGAGAGTTTCGCCGACTTTGACCGAGCAACTCGGCCTCGACCGTGGCATCGGTTTGGTGGTGCAACGGGTGATCGAGGAGACCGCTGCAGCGGAAGCGCTCAAGAAGCACGACATCATTACCAAACTGGACGATCAACTCATTGTGAGTCCCGATCAGCTCGGGGTGTTAGTCCGGGCCAAAAAGCCCGGAACCGAAGTGACGTTGACCTTCGTGCGAGGCGGTAAAGTGCAGACGGCGAAAGTCGCATTGCAGGCCCGCAAACCGGCGAAAGCCCACGTGTTTCACCTCGATGGTGCTCACGAAGATCACAGCATGATTTTGCCTGACGGGGCAGCCTTCAGGGGCGGAGTCGTGCATAGCGCGACTGCCAGCACAATTGATCGCGCGGACGTTGATCGCATGTTGGCCAAGTTTAAGGATAAAAATGCGAGCGAATTTGCCTGGGTTTCGAAAGATGACGGACCCGTTGTGCGCATGCTGAACATCAACGACGGCAACGTGGTGTTTTCGGACGGCGAAGGAATGGTCGAGTTGAAATCGAGTGAGGGAATCAAGCATCTGCTGCTTAAATCCCCGAAAGGTGAGGTTGTTTTTGACGGCCCGGTCGCGACCGAAGCGCAGCGTGCCGAACTCAGCGAGGCCGTGAAGCAACGGCTCGAAAAGGTGGAGGGCATCGAGACGTTGGAATTTCGCACCGACGATTCATTCGAAACTGAAGATGTGCGGGTAATCGCTCCGCAGGGCGGATCCGTGCGCGTGATCCGACAAGGCGAACACTACCCGATCGCGATGAGCGCGAAGGGGGTGTGAGTATTGGTCCTAAATTCCACAGTCAGATTTTAACGCAGAGTCTCGAAGACGCCATGGACGCAAAGATTTGGAAGTGAGGGTCTTCTTTGCGATTTTTGCACCTCGGCGGCTTTGCGTTAAAATCCAAATTTAGAGGGCTGTTGGGATTACGCTTCGGCGAAATCTTCCGTCGCGGGGCGTTTGAGAATCGCAGCAAGGATGAGGCAGATAATCACGCTGATGATGAAGGCTCCGAGGAACCCCATGATGCCTGAAGCCGCTGGGCTGGTCATCATTTTGATCATGCCTTCGGCCTGATCGATCTGTTCGGCGGAAAGGCCTTTGGCTTCGAGTTTGGCAATTTCGCCTTGGATGATCATGTCCTGCATACCGGGGTTGATGACCGACATGTAGACGACATTGGAAATCGTGCCGAAGAGGGAGGCCCATAGCGCGGTGAGCACGCCGGATCCGAGGGCGCGACCATAACCGAATGCTTCTGCAGTGGGGGTCTCAGATCGTCGGGCTTTGATCGCGAGAATCAAGCCGCCGACCGTGATGATGATGCCGCCAATGATTCCGATGGTTTGGGCGGTGCCCAGTTTTTCGATGGTTTCGTGGAAACCAAGGAAGTAGAACATGAAGTTCAATAGCGTGCCGGCGATGGCCATTCCGAGGCCGTAGATGAAGGTGGTTTTCATGGTGCCGTGAAGTTGTGACCAGTATCGGGATTTGCCAACGCACGAATGGACGGACGGTTTCTGACCGGGGATGAGCGGAAACCTGTTCCGCTCGGCGTCGGAAATCCGAAGTGGAAACTTGGTCAGAGAGTGAAACCTTGGTCGATTTTCTGATTCAGTCCGCTCGATTGATCGTCTCTCGAAAAATATCGCGCAATCGGTGGGTTGATACCCGTTGACGTAGGACGCCCCGCCAGAGACCGCGGTTGCGGTAGTCGACAGTGAACTCGCGGATTTCACCTTCGAGTTTACGGAGGCTTTTGAGCGACCCGGCGTGAGTGACGAGCTCCAAGTCCGCTTCAAAATAGTCTGGCCGCAAAGAAAGCAGTAGCCATCCCACTAATCGAATCGGGAAGTGTAGGGAACGTCGGATGAGTCGATTAGTGAAATCGGATCGTTCCAAATGGTGTCGCTCACAATAGAGCTCGGCGAAACTGTCAGGTTTAACTGCCATGAAAAATAGTAATTCGTAAGTCGTTGGTAAGCTGGAGCTATGCCATGATTAGGGATGTCGGCTAATAAAAAATTTACAAATGATAACGCATGGGGTCTTTGCCTCAGCCTGTTCGGATGGAGGGAGATAGGCCCGATGCGGACAAAGCGAAATTGTGCTACCCGAAGGGGCCAAAATTCGATATCGCCGGGACGAATGCTGTTAAAATTGTGACGAACGCTGCGGCGGGTCGATTGATCAACATTCACCGCGTCGCGAAGCGTTCTGGCCAAAACTCAGATCTTTGTCCCATCGAGTTAACTAAAAACCCGTCGAGACAGGTTCGACGGGTTCAACAATGCTCAGCCGATTAAAATCGACTGCTTCAAGATCTATGGCGGGAAAATCACCGATCGCCGTCGATCAGGCGGCCAAGGCCGCCGAGCACGGAGCCTTCGCCGGTTTGGCGTCCGCCGGCGCGGGGAGCGGAGGCGATGATGCGATCGGCCAGACGCGAGAAGGGCAGGGACTGCAGCCACACCTTACCCGGGCCCCGGAGGGTGGCGAAAAACAGACCTTCCCCGCCGAAGAGGGCGGACTTGATGCCGCCCACGAACGTGATGTCGTAATCGACGCTGGGTTGGAATCCGACGATGCACCCGGTGTCGACCCGCAGGCTTTCGCCCGGTTGCAACGTGCGCTCGTAGAGGGTGCCGCCAGCATGGAGGAAGGCCCGGCCATTGCCTTCGAGGCGTTGCATGATGAAACCTTCACCACCGAAGGTTCCGGCGCCAATTTTTTTATTAAAAGCGATCCCGACGCTCACGCCTTTGGCGGCACAAAGGAACGCGTTCTTTTGCGCAAGCAGTCGACCGCCCACGTCAGGTAGATGCACCGGCAGAATCTTGCCGGGGGGAGGGAGCGCCGTTGGGCACGGTGGCGATACCGGAGCCGACACCGTTGTAGACCTGCGGTAGGCGCGGCAGCACTCCGGTCAGACCGCTGGCCCCGTAGCGTTCGATCTCCGCGCGTTCGATGACGACTAGCGCAGGTGAGTCGGGCAGCTGGTCGGCCGGGAGACGCGTGCCAAGGACGGGGAAGGGTTCGAGTTCAAAACCCTCGGTAGGTTTAGTTTGGGGTTGGCCGACTAGCGAACTAGCGAGAGAAGCAAAAATAGTGAAGCAGCCAATGAGACAGGGGGAGCCGATAACATCTGGGCCAAACAAGATGAATTTTCACCCAGCTGTCACCCTGATAAGTTTTTTTACCCTTAAAGCCGCAGTTGAAGTTTAAGTGAAAAGCTTAAGTCATAGCTCTAACTAAGACTTAGGTCAGGTGTAACGGGCCCCGCCATTCATCCCGAGGGTGAAGCATCTTCGTCTCGCCCCGATTCCCAACTGTCTTACTTGGCTACCTTTGCGTCTCTGCGTTAAAATTTGACCGCGGATTTTAGGATTACAGGGGATCAGCGATATCAACCTCGCCGGCGGCGGGTGGCGGTGAAGCCGAGGGCGAGGGCGCCGAGGAGGAGGGCGAAGCTGCCGGGTTCAGGGACGGCGGAGGCGGTGTAGGCGAGGGCGAGGTTGTTACCGATTTGGGTGACGGAGAAGGTGCCGTTGGTGGCGTTGGTGAAGCCGGAGGAGTCGATGACGAAGGAGGCGCCGATGGAGGCACTGGCTCCGTAGGCAATGCCGCCGGAGGTTTCGACGAAGGTCCACGCGTAGTTCGAATTGGCGTCGAAGTTATCCATGGCACCGGCGGTGTCGGTTCCGTTGAGCAGGGTGTCCACGTTGATGGTGAACGGGTTCGCGGCGGTGGCGTTGATGGTGAGGGTGCCGGTGATGGCGAGCAGGTCCCAGTTGGAGCCCTTGGTGCCGGTGGCGTTGTCGAGTTCGAGGATGAAGGAGGCGTCGCCGGCCCAGACGGTGTCGCCGGCGCTGAGCGTGCCGGGCGAGTTGCCGGGAGCGAGGATGCCGCCGGTGTTCACGGTGAGGCTGCCCAGGGTGCCGGTGCCAGAGAGGATGCCGCCGTTGTTGATGGCGAAGGCGCTGTTGGCGGCAGAGCCGGTGAGGTTGATGGCGCCGGCATTGATGGTGGTGGCGCCGGAGTAGGTGTTGGTCCCGGAGAGGGTGGTCGTGCCCGAGCCGGATTGGGTGATTGAACCATTCCCGGAAATGTCCCCGGACTGGGTATAGGCGTTGGAGCGGTCGAAGGTGAGGTTGGCGTTGTTGACGATGTTACCCGCGACGGAGCCGGTGGTGCCACCGTTGCCGATGACGAGGGAGCCGGCGGTGATGGTGGTGCCGCCGGTGTGGGAGGCGGCTCCAGTGAGGGCGAGGGTGCCGGTGCTTTGTTTGACGAGGCTGCCATTGGTGCCGGAGAGCGTGCCGGCGATGGCGGAGCCGGCGTCGCCGGTGACCGTGAGCTGTCCACTGCCGAGCGTGATGGCGCTGCCGGATAGGGCGTTGAAGGAGGCAAAGGATTGGTCGGTATTGGCGAGATCGAGGGTGGCACCGGATTCGATTTCGACGGAGGCGTTTTGGAACATGCCGCCACTGGATCCGGTGGTGCGCAGGGTGCCCCCTTCGAGGTCGAGAACGCCGGCTTCACTGTTTGAATTGGAGCCGGATAAGGTCAGCACACCGGTGCCCAGTTTGTGGAGTTGGGCGGAGTCTTTGAGTCGGAAGTTTCCGGCGAGGGTGAGGTCGTTGGAGCGCTGGACGCTAAAAATCGAATTGTCGTTTATGTCGAAGGTATTGTTGGCGGCGAACGACGCATCGTCGTCGAGCGACAGGACAGAGTTGGCGCCGAAAGTGCCGATTGTGCCGGTCAGGGTTTGGGCGCCGCTGATCACGAATTGACCGCCATTGTTGACGGAAATGTGGCCGTCGCCGGAAAGCGTGCCGTCGAATGAGGTCGTGACGCCTGATTTCCCGATGTTGAGCAGATTGCTGTTCAAGTCGACGGTGCCGCTGCCGCGGAGACCGGCGATTTGGGCGATGCCGGTGGCGATGTCCAAGGTGGCACCGTTGAATACCTCGTAGGTGGAGTCGGCCGAGAGTCCGTTGCCCGTGGCACGGAGGGTTCCGGCTTCCGCGTTGGTTTGGCCGCTGTGTTCGGTCTCGGTGACGGTGAGGATGTTGTTGCCGTATTTGGCGAGGATGCCCGTGCCGGTGATGCGGTTGTTCATCGTCAGGTCGTCGGCGCGGTTGATGATGAGGGTGCCGTTGTTCACGATATCGCCGGCGACTGAGCCGGTCGTGCCGCCGTTTCCGAGCTGCAGGTTGCCGCTGGAAATGGTGGTGTCGCCCCCGTAGGTATTGGTCCCCGAGAGCGTAAGTATCCCGATGCCCGAATGGGTGGTGAGGGAGCCGCTCGTGCTGGAGAGGTCCGAAGCGAGGGTGACGAATTGGTCGGCGGCATCGATGTTGAAAGCCTGATTGTCGGCGGTGCTGAAGCGGCTGGAATAGTCGGTGGTGTTGGCTGCGGTGTATTGCAGGGTGCCGCCGCCGAAGGAGATGGTGCCCTCTGAACCGAGAACCCCGGCAGACCCGAGCGACAGGGTGCCGGCATTGATGTGGGTGCCACCGGAGTAGGTGTTCGCACCGGAAAGGGTCGCGGTGCCGGCACCGGATTTGGTGAGGGCGGCGGAGCCACTGAGATTGGCGGAGACGGTGCCGGTATTGGTGAAGTTGAAGGCGGAACCGGTGAGCGTGCCGGAACCGGTAATAGAACCGGAGGAGAGGTTGACGGTGCCAACGCTGTCGGAGTTGGCCCCGAGGGCGAGGGTGCCACCGGCGATGGTGACGGTGCCGGCGTCGGCGAGGGTATCGGTGGCGTGGCCGAGGGAGAGCGTGCCG
>CAXBOL010000038.1:0-14010 GCA_963977295.1 uncultured Opitutaceae bacterium | reverse complement strand
CCGGTGCTGCTCCGTTCCAAGTTCCTTCCCCGATACATCCCGGTAAACCGGGCCTGACGCTCCTGCAAAAAGTTTATAACCTGCGGGACATTGGTATCACGTCCCGACTTCCCGTGCATTCGATCGCGGCTCCCCCTCCAGCATCAAGGAGTGCCCCATCGCGTAGACTTCCTAAAACAAGGGTCCCAATTCGACATTTCCGACCGGCAGGAAGCGCTTCCTAATTCACAAACATCGCCTCGTTGGTCTGGAACAGCGCGTGCGCGAGTTTCGTCCAACCGTTCATCGGCAGGCGTTCGGGGAAGGCGGCGGCGGCGGGCTCCAACTGGCCTCGGCTCCGTCCCCCACTCTCCTGCATGCGCTCCGCAAACTGCGCCTGTTTTTTCGCTCCGCGTCCCGCCATCATCGACATGCGAGTCGGTTCCGGCATGTCCAAGTCGCCCCCTTCAGGAACCGAACGGAGGTAGTTCGCACACAACTGGAATTCCTCCGTTGTCGGTGGACGTTGAAAGATGCTCAGGTAGAGCGAATTGATCCGTTCTCGATGGCCCTGGTAATTCAAAAACTCCCGCTGTTGCACGAGCGCCCGGGCGGTTTCGATCACCAACGGACTGTTCATCAGAAACAACGACTGCTGCGGCACGATGGTCACGTAACGACGCCCGATCGACACATCCGGATTCGGGAAATCAAACTGCGTGAACAGCTCCGCCGGGTTTTGCCGATCGATCCAAGTGTAAACGGCCCGGCGTTTGGCAAAGTCGGCGCTGCCGATGAACACCGGTTTCCCACCGATTTGCGACGTGTCGAGCATCCCGGCCATCGCCAGCATCGCGTCGTGCACTTCTTCAATGTCGAGGCGTCGCACATTCGCGCGCCCCAACAGGTGATTATCCGGATCGATCTCGGCGTAAGCAGGATTCACCGCACTGCTCTGCTGATACGTCGCACTGAGCAAAATTTCGCGGTGCAACGCCTTGATCGACCATCCGTTGGCGACGAAATCCGAAGCGAGGTAATCCAATAATTCCGGGTGCGTGGGAATCGACGACATGTTGCCCAAGTCATCGGGGGTGGATACGAAGCCTTCCCCAAAATGTTGCTGCCACACTCGGTTGACCAAGACCCGCGCCGTTAACGGATTTTTCGGATCCGCAATGGCCTGAGCCAGCTCGAGTCGACCGCTACCCTTCTTATAGGTCGGTCGATTCTTCGGGCTTAAAATTTCCAAAAATCGGCGAGGCACGATGTCGCCGGTATTCCCGGTTTCACCACGCAGCAGCACAGGAAAGTCTTTCGAGCGATTGACGTCGAAGACCGCGTTGGCCCGGGAGGGCGCTCCGGGATGAAAGGCTTCCAAATCACCCAATTCTTTGTTCACGCGCCGTTCTTCGTTGATCAACTCACGACGGTCTTTGGCGGAGAAGGAACGATCACGACGCGCGCTTTTGAATTTTTCCGCCACGACGGCGGACTGCTCCTGCAACACTTTCCGTTTCGCCGCGTAATCGAGGAGCTCTGGCGTGGCGCGCACGTAGCCGATTGCCGGAGGCTCCTTGGGTTCCACGGAATTGGCAAAGATACCGTAAAGCGAATAGTAGTCTTCTGTTGGGATGGGATCAAACTTGTGATCGTGGCAGCGGGCGCAGGCCACCGTAAGGCCCAAAAAGGCTTTGGTGGTGACGTCGATTTGATCGGCGATCACATCGGGCCGGCGGCCGTCAAATTGGTTGCCCAAGGTCAAAAACCCCATGGCCGCGAGCACCTTGCGTTCGTCGGGTTTTATCTCGGCTGGCGGGCGAGGCTTGCCCTTGGCATCGACCGTGACGAGCCGATCTGCGGCGAGTTGTTCGACGATGAACTGATCGTAGGGTTTATCAGAATTGAATGCGTCGATGACGTAGTCGCGGTAAGTCCAGGCGTGGGGGTAGCGCAGATCGTCACGTCGCGGCACGTCGCCTTTGGTGTCGGCGTAGCGGGCGATATCCAACCAGTAACGTCCCCAGTGCTCGCCATATTGAGGCGAAGCCAACAAACGATCGACCACCCGGGCAAAAGCGTCGGGTGAATCGTCCGCCAAATATGCCTCCATTTCGGCATGCGTGGGAGGCAGGCCGATCAGGTCAAACGTCACCCGTCGGAGCAGGGTATGTTTATCAGCCGGTGCGCTGGGCGTGATCTGCGCCGCTTCCAGTTTGGCGAGGATGAACCGGTCAACCGGCGACCGAGCCCAGGTCGAGTCTACGACGTCCGGGACACTCGGTTTGTGCACGGCCTGAAACGCCCAGTGATCCTTGCCAATACCCGCATACCTCGCGCCACTGCCATTGGTCATGCGGGTGCGTGGATCAGGCGCTCCGCGCATCACCCACTCCGTGAGATCAGCGATCTCCTGGTCGGAAAGCTTTTGGCGCTTCGACGGCATCATGAGCTCTTCGTCGGTGTGATTGATCGCCACGATGAGCAGACTCGCCGCCGGATTCCCCGGCACCACCGCGTCGCCCGTGTAACCGCCATGCAAGAGACCTTCACGGGTGTCGAGCATCAGCCCGCCTTTGATTTTGTCGGCATCGCGGCTATGGCATTTGTAGCAATTGGCCTCCAGGACCGGACGAACACGCGAATCAAAAAACGCCAAATCATCGGCCGAAATCGGGACCACCGTGTCCATAGCACACAGTCCAAGACTGGAGGCGACCATGCTCAGTCCCAATGTCACATAAGGTAGCGCCGAGGTCTTCATGCGAGGATCGGGTTGACTACATTTCCGGCCACATCGGTGAGACGAAAATCGCGACCGTTGAAGCGGTAGGTGAGTTTTTTGTGATCGAAACCCAAACAATGCAAAATCGTCGCGTGCAGGTCATGCACGTGCACCTTGTCTTGCACCGCCTCGGCCCCGGTCTCGTCGGTCGCTCCATGCACCATTCCCCCGCGGATCCCGCCACCCGCCAGCCAGGTGGAGAACGCCTTGGCGTTGTGATCGCGTCCCGGCTCCCCGCCGCCGTTGCGATCCCGGGTCGGTTTTCGACCGAACTCCCCGCCCCAAATCACGAGGGTATCCTCGAGCATGCCCCGTTGTTTCAGATCCCCCAGCAGCGCGGCGATTGGACCGTCGACTTCGCCAGCTTTATCAGCCAAACGGTCGGCCAAATCTTGATGGTGATCCCAGCCGTTATGCCACACTTGCACGAACCGCACCCCACGCTCGACCAAGCGCCGCGCGACCAGCATCTGGCGGCCTTGCGGGGTATTGCCGTAAGCTTGGCGGATCACCTCCGGTTCTTTGTTCACATCAAAGGCATCCGTCGCCTCGGCCTGCATGCGAAAGGCGATTTCGTAGGACTCCAGTCGCGTCTCAAGGGCTTCCTCGCGTTGCAGGTTCTCGGCGTGCAATTCGTTGAGCTGTTTTACCAACTCGATCTGCTTCATCTGCTCGCGCGGCGCCAAGTAGGGGTTGCGGATGTTTTGGATCATCTGCGGCACGCTGGCCGAGGTGGTGTCGACCGTCGTGCCTTGATAAACTCCGGGCAGGAAGGCCGCATTGTAGTTGGCCGCCCCTCCCGCGGGCAGTCCGCCGGTGCGCAGGGCGATAAACCCCGGGAGATTCTGGTTCACCGTGCCGAGTCCGTAAACCGTCCACGACCCCAAACTGGGTTTCGCAATGCGCAACGAGCCGGTGTTCATGAACACCGTGGCTACATCATGCGCCGGGATATCGGTATACATGGAGCGGATCACGGCCATGTCGTCGACAAATGCACCCGTTTTTTCGAACACTTCGCTGACCTCGATGCCCGCCTTACCCCGTTTGCTAAACTTGAAGGGTGAGGCCAATGCCACCGCGTTGCCCCCGCCGGCCAGGGTTTTCCCATTCATTTTGGTCAACAGCGGCTTGGGGTCCCAGGTGTCGAGATGCGACGGAGCGCCTTGCGCAAAGATCTGAATCACGGCCTTGGCCTGGCCCGGGAAATGGGGGGCCTTCGGAGAGAGTGGCGAAATGCCGGCCGCCGCCTCCGGCGCGCCCACGAGATTCGTGGGATCGAGCAGCGTCGCCAAACTCAACGCCCCCAGCCCACCTCCTACTCGACTTAAGAACTGCCGACGCGTTTGAAAGTAGTCAGCCGGATTGGTCGAAATCCCGAGACAATGATGCGGATGATCGGACATGGAGATGGGATGGGATTAAATGACTGGAACGCCGGTCTGAGCAACTGACGACTCGGCGAGGGTTCAGGTTACCATCACTCTTCCGTTCCGACCCGCAATTCGGAAAATATCTGAGCATGTTTCATAAATCGCTACAATTCGGGCTCCTGACGTTTGCCGTATTGGATTCCGTTCGTATCCGTGGTGAACTGATTAAGCGGCCCCCGTTTCGCGTCTTGATCGTTACCCCGCTTCAAATGAAGCCTTTCGCCCCAAACGAAATTCTGCATTCCCCCGGATGACCCACCGCCCCCACTCTTTTTTTCCCATCTCTTTGTTTATCTTCGGGTTAATCTCGATCCTCACACTCCGGGCCACGCCTGCCTCCGATCGACCCAATGTCGTCGTCATTTACACCGATGATCACCGGTTCACCGGGGTGCACGCGCTCGGTGGCCAAGCCGTCCACACGCCTAATCTCGATCAACTGGCCTACGAGGGCATCGTCTTCCGTCGCGCCTACCTCATGGGCGCCTTCGCCGGAGCCACCTGTATCCCCAGTCGTAACGCGTTGCTCACCGGAAAACACGTCTTCGAGATGGAGCAACCCGGACGGAACGTGCCAACTGCACACACCACCATTGGCGAAGCCTTCCACGCCGCCGGATACTCCACTTACGCCATCGGCAAATGGCATCAGGACCCCGCGTCTCTCGCCCGCTCGTTCGATGGTGGGGCAACGCACATGGGTCTAAGCGCCTACCTCGTCGACCACTACCGCATGCCGCTGTGGGATTGGGATCCCGCCGGTAAATATCTCAAAAAGGATGCCTATCTGCTCGAATACGACGCCACCGGCCAGATGATTCGTCGCCCCCTCGCCGACACCGACCAACGTGGACCGACCGGCACGGAACACACCGGACCGCACACGTCGGAAATTTTCGCCGACTCGGCCATCTCGTTTATCGAATCTTATCACAAACCCCAGCCCTACTTCATGTATCTGGCGTTCCACGCGCCGCATGATCCACGACAGGCTCCCGACGCTTACAAGGCGCTTTACCCGGAGAACGAGGTCGCGCTCACCCCCTCCTACCTGCCCGAACATCCGTTCGACAACGGCCATATCAAATTGCGCGACGAGATGCTCGCACCTTGGCCGCGCACTCCACCCGTTGCGCGCAAAGAACTCTCCGACTACTACGCCGCGATTACCCACCTCGATGCCCAAATCGGTCGGGTCATCGTCAGCCTCAAGGCCAACGGCACCTACGAAAATACCCTCATCGTCATGGCCGGAGACAGCGGACTGGCCGTCGGCAATCACGGGCTCATGGGCAAACAAAACGTCTACGACGAAGATGGGGTGCACATTCCGCTCATCTTCGCCGGGGGCGCCCTGACTTCCCACTCGGCGCACTCTGATGCGTTCGCCTACATTCAGGATATCTTTCCGACGCTGTGCGATCTCGCCGGGGTGCCCATCCCCGCCTCGGTGTCCGGCCGCAGTCTTGCCGACGTCATTCACGGTCAAACCGACCAAGTGCGCGATCACACCTACCACGCCTACCTGCACTATCAACGGGCGTATCGTAAAGGTGACTACAAACTCATCGAATACGTGCGCGCTCCCGGCGAAGACAAAGCCGAATACGGCGACGCCGTGCGGGGCTCGCGCGTCACTCAGTTATTCAATTACCGCACCGATCCTTGGGAAACACATAACCTCGCCATGTTTCCGGAATACGCAGATCGCGTGGCCGCGATGCGAGCCGATCTGCGCCAGGCCGCGACCGATTACGGCGACCTGGGAGCCAAATTGATCAATTACGACTACGATTTCTGGGCCTATTATTAAGGTAGCGTCCTGCTCCCGGATGCACTCGATCGATTTTCTTCAATTTTTTCTAATTTTGGATCCAAAGGGGAAACGGCAGTGTAGCTATTCGGGTCCATTAGTGGTTCAAAAATATTCCGCTACCCCACCATGAGTCACCACCGCCCCTGCTCCGCCCCCAACCGCCGCTCCTTTCTTAAGTCGATGCTCGCCGCTGGCGTGGCGCCGATCGTTATTCCGTCGCGGCTGCTGGGAAAAAACGCGCCGTCCAACCAAACCACACTCGGTTTTATCGGCGTCGGTGCCCACGGGCGCGGAGTCAACCTCCTCTCCTTCCTGTCCGAACCCGACTGCCGGGTGCTTGCGATCTGCGACACGTTCTTCAGCCGCCGCCAAACCGCCCGCGACGACGTCAACGCCCGCTACGGCAACACTGACTGTCGCACGATCGCAGACTTCCGTGAGCTATTGGCCCGCGACGATCTCGATGCTGTGGTTATTTCGACCCCCGACCACTGGCACGTGCCCATGGCAAAGCTGGCCATTGCTGCCGGTAAAAAGGTGTTCTGCGAAAAACCCACGCTGACGATTGCCGAGGGCCGCGATCTCGCCGACCTCGTAAAACGCACCGGTGCCCTCTTCGCCACCGGTTTGGAGGACCGCCCCGTGATCCACGATCACAAGATGGCCGAAGCCGTGCGCAACGGCGCCATCGGCCAGCTGCAGCACATTGAGGTGGGACTGCCCGTGAAACCAATCTACGCCAAGGCAGCCCCCGCGCCCATCCCGGCCGGATTCGATTACAACCTCTGGCTCGGTCCAGCTCCTGAACGCGAATACACGCCCCACCTCACCGATGCGCAAGTTTGGCGCCAGATTCGGGACTTCTCCGGGGGTTCTCTCACCGACTGGGGCGCTCATCTCCTGGATACCGCCCAGGTTGCCAATTTCGCGGAAAACACCGCTCCGGTGCACGTCTCTGGTCAAGGGCAAATCCCCCCGGACTCGGTCAACACCGTGCCGCAAACCTATGAGCTCAACTACACCTATGCCAACGGCGTCACCATGCGCGTGACCTCCACCCAGCCGTCCATCCGCTTCGAAGGCACCGACGGCTGGGTCGGCAACCGCGGTTGGCGGGGCAAATTAGAGGCCAGTGACCTGGAGATTTTTCGCCGCACCTACGATTCCTCCACCAACCAGCTCTGGGCCCGACCCGCGTCCGAGCACCGCAACTTCCTCGACTGCATCCGCTCCGGCGCCACCCCCACCTACTCCGCCGAGAGTCTTCACCAACTCAGCACCGTCCTCCACCTTGGCGCCATCGCCATGGAGGTCCGTCGCCCGCTGCACTGGGACCCCACATCCGAGTCCTTCGACGATTCCGCCGCCAATGCGCTGCGCCGTCGAGAAAGTCGGCGGTGGGACTGAGCGACTCCGCCCCGAGTTGTAACCAGCCCTCCCCGCGATTGGTAAAAACCATGCGACCCGCTCCGCCGTATCCTCGATCTGCCGCGTCATAACAAGAGCTCTCGGTGTTTAGAGTTTACAGAAGGCAAGAAAGGGAACAAAGAAATACAGAAGATATTACGGTGAAATGACTTAGTTTCCTTCGTTATCTTCTGTGAAAAATCTGCTTCTTTTCAGCGATTGGTATCATTCAATTGATTAAGGGATTCAAAGTTTGAGCCCCCCCCCACCGTTAACCTTTTGGTTGAAACGCACATTATCTGTTACTCTGCGGTGTTCCGCATGTCCCCGATCCTCGGTGCCCCCTCCCCACCCGACTCTCATGCTCCTACTTTTTCGCATCCTCATCGCCTCCACTGTGATCACCGGGATGACTGCGCTGCAGGCCGAAGTTTCGTTCAACCGTCAGATCAAGCCACTCATCTCGGACAACTGCTTCAAGTGCCACGGCCCCGACGCCAAGAACCAGGACTCCGAGTTTCGCCTCGATACCGCCGAACACGCCTACGCCGATCTCGGCGGCTACTTCGGTATTGTGCCGGGAAATCCCGCTAAAAGCGAACTTGTCAAACGCCTGCACAGCAAGGCGGAGGATGAGCTCATGCCTCCGGCCGACTCCAATCTCGCTCTCTCGGCCACCGAGAAAAAATTGCTGGAACAGTGGATCAAAGAGGGCGCCAAATTTGAACCGCATTGGTCGCTGCAAAAACTGCCCGCTCAGGTCGCTGTGCCCACACCGGCGCAACCCGCCCACTGGGCTTTGTCACCGATTGACCAATTTATCGCCGCCGGTTTTGCCGAACACGGCGTCGGCCCTGCTGTCGAGACCTCCCGTGAAAAATGGCTGCGCCGGGTCACCTTCGACCTCACGGGCTTGCCCCCGTCACTCGCGGAGATCGAAGCTTTCAAAGCCGACCCGTCCCCCACCGCCCACGAGACCGTGGTCGATCGCTTGCTCGCCTCCCCCGCTTACGCCGAGCGCATGACCACCGAGTGGCTCGACGTCGCCCGCTATTCCGACTCCAACGGCTACCAACGCGACGGCGAACGTCTGGTCTGGCCATGGCGCGATTGGGTCATCTCCGCGTTCGACCAAAACATGCCCTACGATGAATTTGTCACGTTGCAGGTTGCTGGCGACCTCCTGCCCGATGCCGGACCCGCCGAGGTGCTTCCCACCGCCTTCAATCGTCTGCACGGCCACGTCATGGAAGGCGGCATCGTGCTGGAAGAATACCGGGTCGAATACGTCGCTGATCGCACCCACACCTTCGGCACCGCCTTCCTCGGCCTCACCCTGGAGTGTGCCCGGTGTCACGACCACAAATACGATCCCTTACCGACCAAGGACTATTACTCCCTCACCTCTTTTTTCGCCAACATCGACGAGTCAGGCCTCATCTCCTTTTTTACCGAAAAAACGCCCACCCCGGCCATGCCCCTGTCGACGGCGGAAGCCGACGCCAAATTTGCGCAAGCGATCTCCGAGCAACTTCGAGCCATCAAAAAACTGGAGCAGCTCGATCACGATCCAGCCCACACCGAAGCCTTTGAGACGTGGCTCCAATTTCACCGCCCCACCGTGACTTGGCCCGGACTCGTGGGACATCTTTCCTTCGACGCCATGGTCAACGAAACCCTGGCCAATTCCGTCGATCCGCGCACTCCCGCCCAGACGTCCACCGAAAACAAGATCGTTCCCGGCAAATTTGGCCAAGCCATGGAATTTGAGGGCGATGCCTTAACGCATCTACCCAACGTCGGACATTTCCAACGCGAAGATCCGTTTTCTTTCTCTGTGTGGCTCAAACCCCATCATATCGCCCCCCGGGAGAATATTTTCAGTCGCGGCGCTGGCGCTGATGATGCCGCCAGCATGGGCTATGAGTTCCTCCTGATCGACGGTAAACCCACCGCGTCACTCATCCACTTTTGGCCGGGCAATGCGCTCCGCGTGCAGGCCCTCGATCCTCTTCCCGTCGGCGAATGGAAACACATCGTGATTACCTACGACGGCTCCAGCAAAGCTGCCGGACTCAAACTCTTTCTGGACGGCAAACCCATGGCGACCCACGTTGTGGCCGACCATCTCACCAGCAGTATCACGGACTGGATGAAGATTCCCGCCGACAGCGACCGTCAGCACATCGTCTTCGGCCAGCGCTACCGGGATCGCGGCTTTGCCCGGGGGCAATTGGATGAGTTTTTCGCCTTCAATCGCGAGCTCACCGCCGCCGAAGCTCAACAACTTTTCGACGGCGAACACCTCGCGCAACTCCTCGCCAAAGATACTGCGACCCTGACGCCGAACGATCGCTCGGCGCTCTACGACTATTTCGTCGCCACCACCAGCAACGACATCCGCGAGATTAAACAGGAATTACACGCCGCCCGCGCTAAATGGAACCGCACGATGGACGCCCTGCCCACCATTTCGATCATGCGGGAACTGCCTGAACCCAAACCCGCCTACGTGCTCGAGCGGGGAGCCTACGATGCGCACGGCGAATCCGTCACCGCCAACACCCCCTCGGCGCTGCCTCCTTTCCCCTCCGATCAACCCCGCAACCGACTCGGTCTGGCCCGATGGTTGTTTCAACCCGACCACCCCCTCACCGCCCGGGTCGCGGTCAACCGCTACTGGCAGCTGATGTTTGGCAAGGGCATCGTGCGCACGCCCGAGGATTTCGGCAGTCAAGGCCGCCCCCCCACGCATCCCGAATTGCTCGATTGGTTGGCCCGTGACTTCGTCTCCAGCGGCTGGGATGTGAAAAGACTCCTGCGCCAGATGGCGCTCTCCGCCACCTATCGGCAAAGCACGGTCATCAGCGCCGAAACCCGGGAGAAGGACCCGGAAAACCTCACCTTCTGCCGCAGTCAGCCCAGACGGCTGCAAGCCGAAATGATTCGGGACAACGCCCTCGCCGTCAGCGACCTGTTGATCGAGAAGATCGGGGGCCCGCCCACCTTCCCCTACGAGCTCGCCGTGGGATTCGAACCCGTCGATCCGGATCCGGGTGACGGCGTGTATCGACGCAGTCTCTACACGCGCACCAAACGCAATTCCCCCGCCCCCGTCATGGTCGCATTTGATGCGCCCAAGCGCGACGTGTGCACCGTGCAACGCGCCGAAGTCGCCTCTCCCTTGCAACCGCTCATCACCTTGAATGGCCCCCAATTCGTCGAGGCCTCGCGCGTGCTTGCCCACGAGCTGCTCACCCGCGTCGGCGGCACCCCATCCACCATGATCGAGGAGGCATTTTATCGGCTCACCAGCCGCCAGCCCGACGCCGACGAAACCGCGTTGATGAAAAACCTCTTCGACATCCAACTCGCCGAATTTTCGGAATACCCGGAGGAAGCCGCCGCGCTCATTGCGATCGGCCACGCCCCGGCCCCCGATCACCTCCCCGCTCCGCAACTCGCCGCCGGCACCGTCGTGGTCAACGCCCTCATGAATCTGCACGAATCCCTTACCCACCGATGAGCTCACCGCTTTGCACCGGATTTGAAAACCCACTCGGCCTGACCCGCCGCTCCTTTCTCAACAAACTCGGCATGGGCTTGGGTGGCCTCGCGCTGGCTGATTTGGTCAATCCCCTGCACGCCCTCGATCCGTCCGCGTTGCTGGCCAGCACGCACTTCGCACCGAAGGCCAAACGCATTATCTTTCTTTACCAATCCGGCGGTCCCTCGCAGATGGATCTCTTCGACTACAAGCCTCGCCTCAATCAAGAACACGGCAAGGAACTGCCCGACTCTGTCCGCCAAGGCCAACGCCTCACCGGCATGTCGACTAATCAAGCCAGCCTCCCGCTGGCCGGCTCCCCCTTCACCTTCGACCGCTACGGCCAAAGCGGTGCTACCCTCAGCTCGGTGTTGCCCTACACCTCACAGGTGGCGGACGAGATTTGCTTCATCAAATCTATGCACACGGAAGCAATCAATCATGGCCCCGGCGTGACCATGATGCAGACCGGCTCACAGATTCCCGGTCGGCCCAGTTTCGGTTCCTGGATGTCCTACGGACTCGGTTCAATGAACGACAACCTGCCCTCCTACGTGGTCCTCAAAACCAAAGGCGGCAAAGGGCAGCCGCTCACTTCACGCTACTGGGACGCCGGGTTCCTGCCCGGCAAGCACAACGGCGTGGAGTTTCGCGCCGACAAAGACGCCGTGCTCTACCTCAACAACCCGCAGGGCATCAGTCGCAAGAGTCGCCACGCCGCCATCGAGGCATTGGCCGAGATGCAGGAAAAGCAGCTCCGCGAGACCAGTGACCCCGCGCTCGAAAACCACATCGCCCAATACGAAATGGCGTTTCGCATGCAGGCCTCTGTGCCCGCCGTCACCGATATGAGCGACGAACCCGAATCCGTCCTGCAGATGTATGGCGACGACGTCAAAACGCCTGGCACCTTCGCCGCTAATTGCCTCATGGCCCGGCGGCTGGCCGAAAACGGCGTGCGCTTCATTCAAGTGTTCCACCAAGACTGGGACGCCCACGCCAACCTGCCTTCCAGCGTCGCGCACCAAGCCAAGCTCACCGACCAACCGTCGGCTGCCTTGATCAAGGATCTCAAGATGCGCGGCATGCTCGACGATACGCTCATCGTCTGGGGCGGTGAGTTTGGCCGCACCAATTACTGCCAAGGCAAAATGACCGCCGACAACTTCGGCCGCGACCATCACCCTCGCTGCTTTACCATGTGGGTGGCTGGCGGTGGCGTGCGCGGCGGTTACAGTCACGGCATCACCGATGACTACTGCTACAACATTGTGCAGGACGGCGTGCACGTTCATGACCTGCACGCGACGCTCATGCACTTGCTCGGCATCAACCACGAGCGATTGACCTTCAAATATCAGGGTCGCCACTTCCGCCTCACCGACGTGCACGGTCACGTCGTCCAACCGATCCTCGCGTAACCGATGGACCTCATTCCGTTCCTCGGGCGCTTCCATGTGGTCGCGCTTCATCTCCCGATTGGCATACTGGCCCTCACGGCCGGCCTGGAGATCTACTTCGGCACTTCCCGGCGCCATAATCGTCTCGAGTTTTTGGGTAATCTCTGGCTTGTCGGCACCCTCGCCGCCTTCGTCACCAGTGGCCTCGGCTACCTGCTGTCGTTATCCGGCGGATACAACGAAGATGCCGTCACCCTGCACTTGATCTGGGGTGTGGCGACGACGTTCATCGCCCTAATTGGTTGGGTCGCCTTTGGCCTCACGGATCGCCGTACCCGAGCGTGGACGCTTGGCATCGGGAGCGCGCAACTCCTCAGTCTTTCGTTCGCCGGACACTTGGGTGGCAATCTTACTCACGGCCCGGAATACCTGTTCGAACACGCGCCCAACCCGGTGCGCACCCTCGCAGGTTTCCCTCCTCGGACCGACCCCCGCCCCGCCATCACGACGCTCGACGACGCGGACGTATTTTTGGATGTCGTGCAGCCCTTGTTGGAGCTCCGCTGCACCAGTTGCCACAATCCGTCAAAGACCAAGGGCGACCTGCTGCTCGATACCTATGCCCACATCATGAAGGGCGGCGAATCAGGGCCCGCCGTCAGTCCGGGGGATCTCGCCGCGAGCGAACTGAGCGTGCGCATCAACCTTGACCCCGCTCACGACGACTTCATGCCCTCGGGCGGTAAGACGCCTCTCACCGCCGCCCAAACCAAAGTGCTGGATTGGTGGATACAAAGCGGAGCCCCCGCATCAGGCCTCCTCGGCACGCTGTCACTTACCCCCGAAATCCACACCCTGCTAAGCGAAGTGCTCCATCAAAAAGCCCCCGCCCCGGAAGCGCCCCCGGCGTCCGAAAGTGTCCCGCCCTCGCTCACTTCCGACACCATTATGCAACTCGAGTCCCTCGGGTTCGATGTCCGGCAATTGAGTCTCACCAACCCAAATTTGGTCATCGACTACTACCGGGTCGATTCGGCCGCCATCCCCGATGCCAAACTCCAAGCGCTGCTCGTGGCCCGGGACCAACTCAGACAGCTGAATCTTGGCAATAGCGGTCTCACTGACAACCAACTCGCCATCGTCGCCCAACTCACCCAACTCACCCGGCTGAGCATCGACCGCAACCCGATCACTGACGCCGGCATCGCCCGACTTCATCCGTTGGTGAATCTCGAAACCCTGGTCGCGCACAGCACCGCGGTGAGCAACGGAGCGCTTGACGTTCTCGACCAACTTCCCGCCTTAACCAAAGCCTACCTGTGGGGCTCTGCCGTAACCAACGTCGATCGGCCCTATCTCATCCTCGGCCCCGCCCCCGCAACGCTCAAGCCCCCTGAGAAATAATCCTTCGCGTTCGTTCTTTCTCAACTCTCAATCCACCGACCGACCATACTCCCTCTAGCGCATTTTAAATAAATTCGTAATCGTAGACCGGAACGAGGCAGAGCTAGCTTCGGGGCATCGGATTGTTTCGTTGTGGCCGGGGTCGTTGACCCCGGAGCAGGCTGACAGCGCGCACCGGGGTCAGCGATCCCAGCTACAGTAATTCCAGAAACGCCCTAGGGGAAAGACCCTAAAATCAA